>NZ_JBEOSD010000039.1:0-57150 GCF_040302735.1 Streptomyces sp. NPDC097619
GCTCTTCCTATCTTTTTCCCCATCTTCATCCGTTTGTGGGGGTTATACCGGCTTTACCCCCTTTAACACCCCCACGTGCTGTTCCGTGACGGGCGGTTCGGATCCGGTCCGTGCTGGTCAGGCGCGGGCCACCAGGATGTTCGTGACCGCGGTCAGTTCGGCGGGGGAGAGCTGGGCGATCAGTTCCTCGGCGATGCCGGTGGCCGTGGCCGCGTGGATGTGGATCGGGGGGCGGGCGGGCCGCTCGGTGGTGCTTCCCGTTGCCTCGGCTGGGGGCCGGGGAGTGGTGGGCGAGGAGGTCGTCGCCGCCGGTGGGGGCGTCGTGGCCGGGGTGGTCGCGGTCGGCGGCTGGGTGCGTTGGCGGGGCGGGGTGGTCGGTGCGGTGGACTCCTCCGCGGCCGCCGCCTGCTGGTCCTGGGGGAGGCGGCCGATGCGGCGGGCCGGTTCCACCTTGAGTTCGCCGGTCTCCACCTTCTCCTGGAGGCTCGGGGTGAGGTTCAGGAGGCTGAGGCGCTGGGAGACCCAGGCCGGGGTTTTGCCGAGCCGTTTGGCGACGGCCGCCTGGGAGCCGTGGACGTCGACGAGCTCCTGGAGGGCGCGGGCCTGGTCCATCGGGGCCACGTCCACGCGGTGGATGTTGGCGATGAGCGCCGATTCCAGGATGTCCGCGGCGCTCGTGGAGAGGGCGTCGTTCACGTGGATGTGCATGGTCTTGAGGCCGGCCAGGCGGGCGGCGGCCAGGCGGCGGTTGCCGTCGATGACCACGTACGGGGCCCGGCCGAGGCCCTCGATCTGGCCGGGGTGGGCCTCCATGAACGCCATGCGGGTGGCGACGGCCAGGGGCTGGAGCTGGCCGCGGACCTTGAGGGACTCCGCCATCTCCTCGATCTCGGTGAGCTCTTCGCGGAGGTTGAACGGGTTGTGGGTGAGGGCCTCGATGGGGACCTCGGAGGGTGGGAGGACTCCGGAGGTGGGGGCGCCTGTGGCCTCCGCGATGGCGGCGCGGCGGGAGCTGACACTCACGGGCTGGGCGGCGGCGAAGGACGCCGAGACGCGGAGCTTGTCTGCCTTGCTCATGAGATCTCCCGTGCGAGGGCCCGCAGGACCACGGCCTGGTCGCCCTTGGGGGCGTAGACGAAGAGGGGCTGCTTGAGGCGGACGGCCTCGCGCTGCTCCTTCAGGTCGGGGACGACGGCCACGACCCGGGGGTCCTTGATGTCCAGCCAGGACTGGAGGGAGGAGGTGGCGATGTAGCCGCGGCGGCCGTCGTAGAGGTTCACGACGAGGCCGAGGTAGTCGATGTCGAGGCTGAGGTCGTCGCGGAGGTCGTTGATCTGGGAGGTGAGGAGGTCGTAGGCGTCGGCGGAGGAGTCCTCGGCCTGGACCACGATGAGGGCGCCGGAGGCGCCGGGCTCCTCGGAGGGGCGGCGGCGGCCGTAGTAGATGGCCGCGTCCATGGAGAGGCCCAGGCTCGGCGGGCAGTCCACGAGGATGACGTCGTACTCGGACTCGATGGGGGCGAGGGCGCGTTCGAGGGCGGCCTCGCGAGCGCGGACGGTGGAGAGCCGCACGTCGAGGAGGAAGGCGTCGGTGCAGGAGGGGAGCAGGTGCAGGCGGTCCCCGAAGCGTTCGTCGGGGATGGGGACGATGAGGTCCTGGAGGGGGCCCTGTCCCTCGCCGGCCATGTGGCGGGTGAGGCTGTCCCCGCCGATGGGGGCGGGCTGCTGGCCGAGCTGCTTGGTGAGGTGGCCCTGCGGGTCGAAGTCGACGAGGAGGACGCGCATGCCGAGACCGGGGAGGTCCTCGCGGTCGAGGACCGGTACCTCGTCGGTGTGCTGGGCGAGCTGACGGGCGATCCGTACCGGGTACAGGCGGGCCGGGTCCTCGGCGAGGGCTTCGGCGGTACCGGCGGTGATGGCCGTCTTGCCGACGCCGCCCTTCTGGTTGCAGACCACGATGCGGCGGACCACGGAGGGGCGCTGGACGGTCGGGGCCGGGTTCTTCTCCAGCCACAGTTGGACGGCCTGGGCCAGGCCCTGGATGAGGGAGACCCCGCGGTCCCGGGCGTGGGTGCGGAACTCTTCCCACTGGCCGGCCGGGAGCCAGGTGGAGAAGGACTCGGCTCCGGAGGTGGTGACGGGGGAGGGGGTGGAGGCGAGTGCGGTCCAGTCCGCGATGCCCTGGTGCACGGCGTCCTGGATGTCGACGCGCAGTTGGGCGGTGCGGACCTTCAGCTCCTGGCGGAGCCACGGGGGCAGCTTGGAGACGACCTTCTCTCGGTCGGCCTGGGACGGGGACGAAGTCATGAGGGGGACTTTACTAACGTTCTGTTGGGAACGTGGCACCAACACGGAAAATTACTAACGTTGGGCCGTTGGGGGACGTGGGTGGGGGCGTTAACGGCGTTAACGCCGTTAACGCCCCCGGGGCGGTCGGGTGGGTCAGGACCAGGGGGCGCCCGCCTGCTGGCGGGTGGCCAGGTTGACGCGGTTCCAGAGGTTGACCGTGGCGATCGAGAGGATCAGGGCGGCGAGCTGCTGCTCGTCGTAGTGCTTCGCGGCCTGCTCGTAGACCTCGTCCGGGACCGCGTTGCTGATGTCGGCGACCCGGGTGACCGCCTCTGCGAGGGCCAGGGCGGCCCGCTCGGCTTCCGAGAAGTACGCGGTGTCGCGCCAGCCGGCGATCGCGTGGATCCGCTCGTCCGTCTCGCCGAGCTTCTTCGCGATCCGCGGGTGCACGTCGAGGCAGACGCCGCAGGCGTTGATCTGGCTGGCTCGGATGTGGGCGAGTTCGAGGGTGCGCTCCGGGATGCCGGTGGCCGTCACGGCCTTGCCGAGTGCGGCGAGGGCGGGCATGGCACCGGGGACGACGAGGGCGGGATTGCCCATGCGAGCGGTCATGGCGGGCTCCTTGGCTTGAGGGGAGGGGACTGGAGGGGAGGCGAGTGGAGGGGAGTGGTGCGGTGCGGGTGAGTGGCTGGGCCGGGTGGTTCGGGCTTGCACAGCACTGACGGTGGGGGGTCGGGAAGTGTGACCGGGGGCGGCGGGATTTCTTTTGGAGGGGGGGCGGGCTGGGGGGTTCGGAGGGAGTCGGAGGGGGGCCGGAGGGGGTGGGGGCGAGAAGTTGATCATTAACGGCGTTAACGCCGTTAACGGTCCGGGGTGGGAGGAGGGCCGGCTCGCGTGCGCGGGCTCCCGAGGGCGGGTGTGCGGGGGTGGGTGCGTGGGGGTGGGTGGGCCGGGGTTCGGGTCATGGGGGTGGGGGCTTCCGGTCAGGTGGGGGAGTTGCGGGGTCGGGGGCGGTGCGGGGTCGTTAGGGTCCGCCGTGGCTCGGGGAAGGGGACCGGCTCGAGATCGCCGGGTGTGGGTGAGCGCGGGGTGAGTGGGCGGGAGGGGGCCTGGGTTCGAGGTCGTGCCTCCGCGTCCTGTGCGGGGCCGGGCGGGCGTCGGTGGGTGTGGGCGGCGGCGGAGTGGACGGGGTGGTGGGGTGTCCGAGGACGTGGTGCGGGGGACCGGGGCGAGTGCGGCCGGAGGTCGTGTCGGGGAGGGGGCGGCTGCCGGCGGTGGCGTTCGTGGGATCGGTGAGCTGGGTGGGCCCCGTGGGCTCGGTGGGGGAGGAGGTGGTGGGGGTGGTGGGGGTGCGCTGGTGGGGGTGTGCCTCGGGTGGTTCCTCGTGATGGTCGACACGACCGTCGTGACGGTGGCCCTTCCCGCGATCGGGGCGGGGCTCGGGGGCGGTACCGGGCTGTTGCAGTGGGTCGTGGACGCGTACGCGCTCGCCTTCGCCGGGCTGTTGTTGACCGGGGGTGCGCTCGCGGATCGGTTCGGGGCCCGGCCGGTCTACCTCGGGGGGACCGTGGTCTTCGCGGTCGGGTCGGTGGGATGTGCGCTCGCGGGTACGGGTGCCGCGCTCGTCGCGGCCCGGGCCCTGCAGGGCGTGGGGGCGGCCGCGCTGATGCCGAGTTCGTTGTCGTTGATCCGGGCCGCCTATCCGGATGCCCGGAGGCAGGCCCGGGCCGTGGGGATCTGGGGCGGGCTCGGCGGAGTGGCCGCTGCCTTGGGGCCGCTGCTCGGTGGGGCGCTGCTGACGGCGGTGTCCTGGCTGGCGTTGTTCTGGTTGAACCTGCCGCTGGCGCTGGTGACGTTGTTCCTCGCGCGGAGGTTTCGGGAGGAGCGGGGCGGGGCTGTTCCCGGGGACGGTGCGAGAGGCGAGGGACCGGGGCCGGGGCGGGGGCGGGCACCGGGTGGACGACGGGGTGGTGGGTTCGATGTGTGGGGGCAGGGGGTCGCGTTCGCCGCGTTGGTGCTGTCGGTCGCGGGGGTGATCCGGCTGGGGCACGCGGGAGGTGGTGGTGAGCTCGCGTCCGGGGCGGCGTTGACGGTGGCGGGGGTGGCACTGGGGATCGCCTTTCCGTACGTGGAGCGGCGGCAGCCCTCGCCCGTGGTGCCGCCCGGGCTCTTTCGGAGGAGCTGTCTGCGGGTGGCGGTGGTCACCGGGTTCGCGGTCAACTTCGGCTTCTACGGTCAGTTCTTCCTCGTGACCTTGTACGTGCAGCAGGTGCGGGGGCTCTCCTCGTTGATGACCGGGCTGCTGCTGGCAGTACAGGCGGGCGGGGCGGTGGCGGGAGCACCCTTCGGAGGCTGGGCCACGAACCGGTTCGGTCCGCGGACCACCACCCTGGTGGGGCTCGTGCTGGGGACGGCGGGGTTCCTGGCCCTGGCCGTCTCGGACGCCGGGTGGGGGTTGGGGTGGTTGGCCCTCGCGTTGTTCGCGATCGGGTTCAGCATCGATACGGCGATGACCGCCGTGACGGCGCTGGTGTTGAGGATCGCTCCGCGGGGGCAGGCCGGGGTCGCGACCGGGCTGTTGACCACGATGCGACAGGTGGGGAGCGCCTTGGGCATTGCGGTGCTGGGGGCCGTGGCCGCGGTGGCCGGGGGAGCGGGCGGCGAGGACGGATTTCGGGTGGCGATGGCGGTGGCGGGGGCGGCCTACTTGCTGTCGGCGGTGGCGGTGCGGATCGCTGCGCCTGGAGGGCGGTAAGGGGAGGGGAGTGGTGCTGACGCCGCGGACGCTTGTGCGGCGTTGAAGGGGCTGGGGCTGGGGCTGGGGCTGGGGCTGGGGCTGGGGCCGGGTGGCGCGAGTGGATCATTAACGGCGTTAACGCCGTTGACGCTGTGACGGGGCGGTGGCGGGCGGGTGCGGGTGCGGGGCGCGTCGGTGTGGGTGGGGTGGGGACTGTTGGTGTTGGTGGCGCTCCCTGGGAGAGAGGGCGAGTGGATCATTAACGCCGTTAACGGTGGCGTGGTCGGTCGTGGCTTTGGCCGTTGCGTGGAGGGAGAAGTGGATCATTAACGGCGTTAACGAGGCTGGGGCGTTCCGTGGGTTGGTGGGGCGTTAACGCCGTTAACGGGTGGCGCTGTTGTGGGTGGGGAAGGACCGGCCGGGGTGTTGAGGGCTCGGGCTCCTGGTCGATGACGACCGGTGTGGAGATCCCCGGCGCGAGGGTGAGTTGACGACGTTTCCGTTCTGGTGGTGGGGGTGGGCGGGCGGTGTGCTGGGGTGGCCGAGGAGAAGTCGATCATTAACGGCGTTAACGCCGGGTGGGGAAGTGGATCATCAACGGCGTGGACCAGGGGCGGCTGACGGATCAGGCCCCGGCGGATCCGGGTGCTGCGGACGAGGTGCTCGCGCACCAACCGGTGGGGTACTGGAGCGGGCTGGTGCACGAGGTGGTGACGCGGCGGCTGCGGGATCGCATGGCTCGGCTGGACGTCACGCAGCCGATGTACTGGGTGTTGAACCGGGTCGCGGGTGATGAGGAAGCCCCGGCGCGGGAGGACGTGGGCGCGCAGCTGACGCCGCTCGCGGAGGGGCCGTACGAGATCGCCCGGGTGGTGGAGCAACTGGCGTACCGGGGGCGGTTGCGGGTCGGTGCTCGGGGCGAGCTGTACCTCACGGAGGAGGGGGAGGCGGCTCGGGTCAGGCTGCGGGGAGTGGTCTCGGAGTTCCGGGCCGAGGTGCACCGGGGGATCGGGGACGAGGAGTACGTGGCGGCGTTGAAGGTGCTGCGGCGGATGGTGGCGAACGTGGAGGGCGAGGCGCCGTAGGACGGTCCGTGGGGAGGTCGCCGGGGGCGTTGACGGGTGTTGGTGTTAACGCCGTTAATGATCGACTTCGGGGGAGTCGTGGAGGCGCCAGGCCGTGAGGGCGAGGTGGGCGCGGGTCAGGCCGGTGGGTGTGGTCGGGTCGAAGCCCAGGGGGCGGGCGAGTTGGTGGAGGCGGCGGGCCACGCTGCTGTGGTGGAGGTGGAGGAGGCCCGCGGCACCGCGGAGTGAGCCGGTGGTGCAGTACGCGTCCAGGACCGCGAGGTCGTCGGGGGTGGCCGGGTCGGTGGCGAGGCGGTGGAGGGCCTGGACGTCCGGGTTGGCGCGTACGGCCTCCGGGGGCAGGTCCGCGAGGAGGGCGAAGGCGCCCAAGGCCGCGTGGGCGAGGACGGGTTCGCGCGGGGTGGTGAAGCGGAGCGCGGTGCGGGCCTGTCGCCAGGAGCGGTCCGGGCTGCCCGGGGCGCCGAGGCCGGCACGTACTCCGGTGGGGAAGCGGGTCGGGTCCACGGTGGTGGCGAGGAGCACCCTGGAGTCGGGGAGGCGGGCCGCCTTCACGGGGTGGGCGGGGCAGATCAGGCCGCCGATGCGGTCGAGCGGGTGGGTGGTGCGTACGGCCACGGCCTGGACGGGGCGATCGGGGGCGAAGCCCAGCAGGCGTAGGGCGCGGGTCCGGGCGGCTTCGTCGGTGCCCGGGCTGATGGCGAGTTTGACGAGGGCCGGGTCGGCCATCGTGGTGCGGGCGGGGCCGTAGCGCTCGACGGCCGCGGCGGTGGCGAGGGCCAGGCGGTCGAGGAGGAGGGCGTCGAGGGGGTGGGGTGGGCCGGGGCGCTCCAACCAGACGGTGCCGATCTCCTCTTCGTCGAGGGTGACGGGGGCGGTGCTGGAGGCGGGGGTGGGAGGGGTCGCGGTGGGTGCCGGTGTCGGTGCCGGGGTGCCGTCGGGGGAGGCGCGGTGGGCGCGGGTGACGGGAGTGGGGATGGGGCCGGTGCTGTTCCTGGGCGTGCTGGTGCTCGTGATCGTCGTGTCCGTGTGGAGGCGGATGCCCGTGACGCACTCGGCGAGGGCGGCGGAGGCTCGGGCCAGGGCGGGCAGGTCCACGCGGCGGCGCATCAGGGTGTCGTAGAACGCGACGATGCGGAGGGCGCCGTCCACGTACGGGTCGAGTCCCGAGAGCCGTAGGGCCAGTGCCTCCATGACCCGAAGCATAGGGAGGGCGGGCGCGGGCGGGGGAGCGACGGCCGGTGCGCGGACGGGCGTGGTCGGGCGACGGACGGCGGGGGACCCGGGGGATCGGGGCCCTTGAGGATGGCGGGCATGGACCCTGAACTCGAAGCATTCGTGGCGTTGTTCCCTTCGACCGATCTCGCGGATCCGGTGGCGGCACGTGAGCGGTTCGCCGGGCTGGCGGCCGCCGTGCCGGTGCCGGACCTGGGGGCTGTGGAGGTACGGGACCTGTGGGTGCCGGGCGGTGGCCCGGGCGGCGGCGCGGGGGCCGGGCGCTCCGTGGGGCCGGAGGTTCCGGTGCGGGTGTACCGGCCCGAGGGGGCTCGGGGTGCGGTGGTGTGGTTGCACGGGGGCGGCTTCACGATGGGCGATGTCGACACCGAGCATCCGTGGGCGGCGCGGCTCGCGGTGGGGTCCGGGGCGGTGGTGGTCTCGGTGGGGCACCGGCAGGCGCCGGAGGATCCGTTCCCCGCGGGGTTCGACGATGCCTTCGCGGTGTTGGAGTGGACGGTGGCGCAGGCGGAGGCGTGGGGGATCGATCCGGAGCGGATCGCCGTCGGCGGGCACAGTTCCGGGGGCGGGATCGCGGCGGCGGTGGCCCTGCGGGCCCGGGACGAGGGGGGTCCGGCGATCCGGTTCCAGCTGCTGAACCAGCCCTGCTTGGACGATCGGCTGGAGAGCTGGTCGGCGCGGCACGCGGTGGGGGCGCCGTGGTTCGACCGCGACAAGCTGGCGGCGGCGTGGCGGCACTACCTGGGTGGGCGTCCCGGAGTGCCGTACGCGGCGCCGGCGCGGGCCGTGGATCTGTCGGGTCTGCCGGCGGCGTACATCGCGACGGCGGAGTTCTGCCCGAACCGGGACGAGGACCTCGCCTACGGGATGCGGCTGTTGGAGGCGGGGGTGTCCGTGGAGCTGCACCAGTGGGCGGGGGCCTTTCACGGGTCGCAGGCGATCTTGTCGGCGGAGGTCTCGCAGCGGCAGAACGCCGAGTTGGGGGCGGTGTTGCGGAGGGCGTTGGGGTGAGGGGACCGGGCCTTCCCGAGGGGTGGGCTCGCCCGGGGGCGGGGCGAGGTGGCGTGGGGCGGGTTCGGGTGGGGCGAGGTGGGGTCTCGGTGGGTGCGGGCGGGGCCGAGTGCGGGTGTGGGTGAGTGGGTGGATCGGTGGGGGTTGGTCGGGCTGGGCTTGGTGAGGGCTTGGGGGTGGGGAGGCGGGTCTCGGTCGGTGGCGGGGAGGGACGGGATCGGGCCGAGTGCGGGGGGTGGGTTTGAGCGGGGACGGGGGCGGAATGCGGAGGGGCCGGGGAGGTGCGTGGGAGGGGGTGGGGAGAGGTGGAGAGGGTTCCGTTTGCATTCCGCTTATGGGTGTTCGGGGTCTGCTCGGGGCCGCGTCGTAGGGGTGTGAGGTGGGTCCAGGGGGTGGGTGTGACGGATGAGGGGTGGTGCTCGGTGAGGGGGTGTCGGGGGGTGCGAGACGGGGTCTGGCTCGTGGGAACGGTGCCGATCGGCCAGGTGGGTAGCCGGAATACGGACCTGTGGTGAGGCTCGGGGAGGTGGGGGTTTCCCGTGGGGGCTGCCGTGAAACTCCGCTGATTGGCGTGGCATGACTACTGCGATGTGTGTAGAGGGTCGTACGTGGAGGTGCGGCGGGGGTGTGGGCGAAGTGGGGGAGGTGGGCTGGTATCGGAGCGGGGCGGGGGTGGGTGTGGGGCGGGTCCGGATGGGGTGGGGGCCGGGTGCGTGGTTCCTGACGGTCCTGGGCGGGGCTGGGCTGTCGTGTGGGTGCGAGCCCGGTGGGGTGTGCTCGCGCAGTTCCCCGCGCCCCTGGGTGGGTGGGCGTGGGTTTCTGGATGCGGGGCGGAGGGGGCTGCTCGCGCGGTTCCTCGCGCCCCCGGCGGGGCTGGGCCGTTGTGTGTGTGCGGGCCGGTGGGGGTTGAGCGCGCGGTTTCCCGCGCCCCTGGGTGGGGCCGAGTCGTCGTTCGCGTGCGGGCCGGGGGCTGGGTGTTCGTGTGGGGGTTCTTCGTGCTTGTTCGGGCATGGGAAGAGGTCGCGGCTCGGGTGGATGCCGCGACCTCTGGGTGGGGCTGGTTCAGGGGGCCGTGAGGGTGATCGTCGAGGTGAAGGCCGGGGTGTCGTGGTCGCCTTGGCGGGCCGTGACCTGCAGGCCCTCCGCAGTGCCCGTGGGGTCGGCGGTGATCCAGCAGGGCGCGTCGAATTCGACGTACCGGTGGAAGGAGATGTCCATGGCCGCGGGCCAGGAGGGCTCTCCGGGGGCGGCGCATGCGTGGGCTGCCTGACGGGCCGCCTCCAGGAGGAGCATGCCCGGGACGTGGTCCACGGGGTGGTCGAAGAGGACGGGATGGGCGGTGTCCACGCGGAGCCGCCAGTGCCGGCCGGGTCCCGCGGGGGAGAGCACGACGTCCTGCGGGCGGTCCCGCCCGCAGAGCTCTTTCGTTAACGGCGGAGCGGGCTCGGGCACGTTCCAGAAGATCTGGCCCGGGTTGCCCTTGCCGGCGCGAAGCCGCTGGTAGAGGGCCGGGGTGTGACAGTGGAAGCGAGTTCCGGCCACGGCCAGCAGAAGATCGCCGCGCATGATCTCGTAGTGCAGGTCCAGGGAGACAGGGAGTCCCCGCCGGTAGGTGATGTCGGTGACGCTCACGTGGAGCTTCAGCTCCGCGGGGGTGCGCTCGACGCGCATGGCCGGCGTGTGGACGGCGTAGTGGAAGTGGGACCAGCTCAGCTGGTGTCCGAAGGGCACACCGAAGGCGGTGTGGGTGAGGAGCGGCAGCGTCTGGCGGACGGTCTCGCAGAGCAGCAGCGGGTCGTACAGTCCGTGCTCGGAGGCGTAGAAGCCGTGGTACCGGGGCCATTGGGCCTCGATCGTGAAGGCGTCCGCGCCGTTCTGGGACCAACCCGTCAGGAACACGTCGGCCAGCGCGGCCCGGTGCACGTATTCCTTGGCGACGGTAGAGGTCAGGGCAGTGGTGTCTGGTGCGGGGCGATCAGTCGATACGAGCATGCCATCCCCTTTGGCCTGCGGTATGTGGGGGCCCCTTATGACCTGTGAGGTCGTCGACCCGGACGGTAAAATAAAGTGCGTTCGCTTTGTTTGTCGAGAGAGGGTACGACCGTGGCGGAAGCTCGGCTGAAGCAGGAACGGGCGGTGAAGACACGGCAGACGATCATTTCCGCGGCTGCCGAGGTGTTCGACGAGTGCGGTTACCACGGCGCCAGCATGCGCGAGATCATGAAGCGGGCGGGGGTCACGCTCGGGGCGGTGTACTTCCATTTCCCCAACAAGGAAGCCCTCGCGATCGCCGTCATGAATTCGCAGCCCGAGACGATCATGCCTAAGTTGGCCTCGGAGGGTCTTCAGCGTCTGGTGGACCTCACTCTGGTGTGGTCCCATCAGCTGCAGGTGGACAAGATCCTGCGGGCCGGGGTGCGGCTGGCCGTGGAGCAGACCGGCTTCGGTCTGCACGATCCGGAGTCCTATGAGGAATGGCGTCAGATCATGGAGGACTGTCTCCATGAAGCCCAGGACCGTGGCGAGTTGAGAGATTTCGTCGACGGTCGGAAGGTCGCGGAGTTCGTCGTCGGGGCCTGTACCGGAATGCAGCTCTACTCCGATCTCGTGGCGCGGCGCAAGGATCTGCCCCGGCGCACCGTGAACATGTGGGAATTGCTGATCCCGTCCATCGCGACGGAGCTCGGGCGCTCCAGTGTGAAGGTGAGCCTGCGGAGGGCGACAGCCCTCACTCGGTGACGGATTTTCCGGCGATGGTACGGGCCGGGAGCCGCGGGCGGGACCCGTGGAGCAGGGACGGCCGTGATCCGGCGGAGGCCGGACACGGGCCCGTCCCGTGTCGGCCCGCCGGTGGACGTCCAGGGACGGTTTCCCTCGGGCAAGGTTTCGGTCATACTCTCGAACACGCCGCGCCCGCGGTGCCCCAGTTGTGCATGTGACACCTGTCAATTGCCAGTGCCCCGTGCACCGTTGAAGGACGACCATGACCTCATCGCGCCTGTTGGAGAACAAGGTCGTCATGGTGACCGGTGCGTCCAGCGGCATAGGTGCCGCGGCCGCCCGGCTCTTCGCCGCGGAGGGCGCGGCGGTGGTGGTCACGGCCCGCCGCGAGGACCGGCTGGACGCCCTCGTCAAGGAGATCGCCGACCAGGGCGGCCGGGCGGCGGCGGTGGCCGGCGACATCACCTCGGTGGCCGACGTGGAGCGCGCCGTGGACACCGCGGTGGAGCTGTACGGGGGACTGCACGGCGCCTTCAACAACGCGGGCTGGGCCACCGCCGGGACCCTGCTGCACGAGACCGGCGACGAGGTCTTCGACCGCACCCTCGCCGTGAACCTGCGCGGGGTGTGGAACTGCATGACCCGGCAGATCCCCGTCATGCTGGCCTCCGGGTCCGGCGGGTCGATCGTGAACACCTCCAGCGTGGCCGGGCTCGGGGCGACCGGGGCCAGTGCCCCGTACGTGGCCGCCAAGCACGCCGTGATCGGGCTGACCAAGGCCGCGGCGGGGGAGTACGGGCGGCTGGGGATCCGGGTGAACTCGCTGGTGGTGGGCAGTACCCGCACCGAGATGATGCAGTCCGTGGTCGGTGAGAACCCGGCCCTGGAGGAAGCCTTCACGGTGCGCTCGATGCAGCACCGGATGGCGGCCCCGTCCGAGGTGGCGGAGGCGGCGGCCTGGCTGCTCAGCGACCGGTCCTCCTTCGTGACCGGGGCGCCGGTGCCCGTCGACGGCGGGTGGACGGCTGCCTGACGGGCGGCTGCCCGAGGGATGGTGCGCCCGCGGGCGGCGCCCTGGGAGCCCGACGCTTGGTGGGGCTGACGCTTTGTGCGGCGGGCTGAGGGCTGAGGGCCCGCGGGCTGAGGGCCTGACGGCCTGAAGTGACGGATGACCACGGGCCCGCCGGATACAGGGGGTCCGGCGGGCCCGTGGCGTTCTCCGGTCCGGTGCCGCCGCCGTGAGGTCAGCGGCGGCCGGCCGGGCGGCCGGGTTTTCGTTCGTACGAGACCCCGGGGAGGGGTCCTCGGACCGATCCGTTCCTTGGGGCCGGAGCCGGTTCCGCGGGTGGGGTCGGGCCACGCGGGGCGGGGTCCGGGAGCGTGCCGGCCATGTCCTGGCCGGGGGCCAGGATCCCGGCGAGCACCAGGGTCCAGATGCCCGCCAGCAGGGCGGCGGAGCTCTCCGTGGCGGAAGCGCCGGGCATCCTGGCCCGGCGGGCCAGGACATCGGCGCCGGTCACCAAGTGGACCGCGAGCGAGGCCACCGCCTCCGGCCTGGCCGTCGCCTTCAACTGCCCCGAATCCTTGGCCTCCTGCACGAGTTGACGGGCCGTCGCATGCCACAGCGCCGACCACTGGGGGGCACCGGGCCGTTCCCGTTCGAGGCGGAGCAGGGCCCGTACGACGAGCTCCTCCTCGACCTGGCGGGCCAGCTCCAGCGTGAGGGACACGAGTCTGCGCAGCGGCAGGCCGGTCCGGGCGTACACCCGGTCCACGGTCGCTTGCAGTGAAGCGCGGCCGGTCTCCTCCACGGCCCGCGCCAGATCCTCTTTCGAGGAGAAATGGAAGGTCAGACCTCCCATGGAGATGCCGGCCGCCTTGCAGATCCTCGACAGGGACGCGCCCGCGTACCCGTCGAGGTCGAATTGTGCGGCGGCCGCCTGTACGAGGGAATTGCGGCTCCTCGCTGCCCTTTCCTGTTTCACCATGATCTCTCCGGGTGCGATTCGTCCCAGAGTGCGCCTCCTGTCGCGTCCAGGGCAACGGAGAGTTGCCGAAGTGACCCGGACTTGCCGAAGTCGCAGCGAGAGGTGCGAGCCGGGAACCCGGCAGCCGCAGCCGGTGGAAAAAAAGAGAACGATCGCTATGCTAATTCCGTGTTCGCTCGGACGGCCGATGCAGAGGGGAACGTGCCATGGCAGCCAACGACCTGACCCGCGCTCGGGTGCCGGTGTCCGTGATCACCGAACAGATCTTCGGGCACCTGCCGAGGGCCGATCAGCGCCACTGGGCACACGCCTACCTGCAGGGACTGCTCACCACCGAGGGGAAGAAGTCGGTCCGGCGCCTCGCCGCGACCGTCTCCGACTCACCGACCGCCTCCCAGTCCATGCACCAGTTCGTCAACGCCAGCCCGTGGGAATGGGCCCCGGCGCGAGCCGAGCTGATGCGATGGGTCGAGCGGCGGATCGCCCCCAAGGCCTGGGTGCTGGAGGTCGCGGTGCTGCGCAAGCGCGGCGACCACTCCTGCGGCGTGCACCGGCGCTTCGTCCCGGAGACCGGCCGCTCGGTGAACTGCCAGGTGGGCGTGGGCGCCTTCCTGACCAACGGCACCGAATCCCTGCCCACGGACTGGGGCCTTTTACTGCCCGGCAGCTGGGCCACCGACGAGGACCGGCGCTCCCGGGCCCGGATCCCCGACGGGGTGGCGCACCGCGCGATCGAGCAGCACGCCCTGGACCTGGTCGACAGCCTCGGAGCCGGCAGCCAGCTGAGCCCGCCGCCCGTGGTGGCCGACCTCAGTTGCTACGCCGGTGCCGCCTCCCTCGTGCGGGGGCTCAGCGCCCGCGGCCGTGACTTCGTCGTGGCGATCCCCGGCCGCACCCCCGTCGTACCGGGCAGCCACCTCGTGTCCCACCAGCCGTACTCCGGTGAGCTTCCGGCGGCCGTGGAAGCCCAACGGTTCTTCGAGCTGAAGACCGGCAGCCACCTGCGGATGGACGCCGTCGGCTCGATCGCGGGCGGACGGGACGGGCGTCCCGCACGGGCCTCGGTGCTCACCGGCCTGGTGCGCCTGCCCGAGGCGCGGCTCGGCCGCCAGCAGCCGCAGCACACCTACCGGCTCTTCGCCGTACGGCACTACGCGGGGCGGCGGTCCACGCGGCTGTGGCTCACCAACATGGTGCACCGGCGGGCCGAGGAACTGGTCGCGCTCGCGCAGTTGCAGCGGCGGGCCGGGGCCGGCGTGCAGACCCTGGAGCAGGACTTCGGTCTGCTGGACTTCGAAGGGCGTTCCTACCCCGGGTGGCACCACCACATGACCCTCGTGTCGGTGGCCTACGCGTACAGCCGGCTGGAGTTGCCGGGTGGGGCGGGGGAGCCGGCGTTGGTGGGGGTCCGCTCGGCCTAGGGTTCCGGGGCGGGCCAGGGTTTTTGGTCCGGACCGGGGCGAATGAGCGGGGCGGGTCCGACTCCCCCCATGTTCGGCCCGATTGCGGCCGGGCCCGTCCTTGTACGTGCGTACCGCCGATTGCTCGGCCCCGCCTTTCCGTGTTCGTCCCCCCGTGACGGAGAGGCGGGGCTCTTTCGCGCGCCGGGTGGGGGGCTTCGCCCCCTGCACCCTCGTTCGGGGGCTCCGCCCCCGGGCCCCCGCGCCTCAATCGCCGGCGGGGCTGGGTTTTGGTCGGGGTGGGTGGGCCCGTGCTTCCCGTGTGTTGGGTACTGGGATTTGGCCGGGGTGGGTGGGCTGGTGGTGCCGCCGTCAGTGGTTGGGGAAGGGTGGGGGAAGAATTCTTTCGGGAGTGGTCACATGCGCTTCGTGCTCGTCGTCAGTGGGGTGACGGGCACGTGAGCAGGCGTGCCGCAGACGGGCGGGTGGGGTCGATCACGGCTTCGCCGGCCTTCGGAAGGAGTTCGCCATGTCGACCGGATACCTCGTCCTCACCCTCGTCGCCGCGCTGATGAGCGGCTTCTCGGCGGTCTCGGTGCTGCGCGGGGCGGCTTTCGTGACCGGGCCATTGGAGGAGTACGGGGTGCCGCGGAGCTGGTGGAACCGGCTCGGGCTGCTGAAGGGGGCCGGGGCGGTGGGGCTCGTCGTGGGGCTCTTCGTGCCGGTGGTCGGGGTCGCCGCGGGGGTCGGGCTGGTCCTGTATTACGCGGGGGCCGTGGCGACCGTGGTCCGGGCGCGGGCCTTCGGGCACGTGGCGTTCCCGATGATGTACGCGGGGCCGGTGGTGGTGGCCTTGGTGCTGATGTGAGGGCCGTGCGGGTGCCGGGTTCCCCTTGGTGTCAGGGGTCCACGCAGCCGGCCGTGCAGTCGCCACAGGTGGAGAGCAGGGCGCCCAGGACGAGGATGCCGAGGATGATCAGGAGGACGTGCCGCACGTCGGTGTCCTCGTACCATCTGCCGGGCGTGGGGCGGCCCGGGGTCGGGTCCTGGGCTTCGTTCGCCGGGTCTTCGTCTTCCGGTGGGGGCATGGGGGGCACCTGCCGTGTTCGGGACCGGTCGGTCAGACCTTCACGAGGGTGGCGGGCTTCGGCGGCATCAGGTGGCGGCGGGCCAGGTAGGCCAGGAGGCCGTACGAGAGGGCCAGCAGGGCCAGGGTGAAGATCCACTCGTGGGAGCCGCCGGGGCGGTAGACGCGGCCGGGGTTGCCGACGTCCACCGCGGGGGTGGCCTTGCCGACGGTGAGGGAGCCGCGGCCGGAGCCGTAGAGGGAGATGCCCTCCCGGCTGACCCGGCCGTCGGTGGAGCGGAAGGTGCCCGACCATTCGCAGGTCTCGTGGCCGGGGTGGGCCACGCAGCTGAGCCGGCTCGCCGTGAAGGAGCCCGAGACCCCGTCCGCCGTCGCGGCCCGGACCACGTTGCCGACGTTCGGCAGGGCCAGGTACATCAGCAGGGCGGCGAAGGCCAACATCAGCGAACCGTAGAAGCCCGAGGGGCGCGGTCGGACCGCCTTCCGCTCCTCCATCACTCCTCCATCACGCGGTCAGGGCGCAGTCGCAGCGCGCGGTGGCGTTGTCGGCCCGGTTGGCGCGGGTGTGGTAGACCATCGCGACGATCATCGGGATGGTGACCAGCGCGTTGTAGAAGAGGTGCAGTTCCACGCGGGGGAAGACCAGCTGCAGGATGCTCGTGGGGACGGCCTTGCCCGCGATGTAGGCGCCGGCGAGGGCCTGGACGAGCAGCAGCAGGTGCTCGAAGTGGTGCCAGACCTGCACGCCGAGGGTGACGTTCCACCAGGTGCGGGAGCGGCCGTGGAAGCCGCTGCGGAACATGATGAAGCCGATGAGCATGAGCACGGCGTAGCCGTAGTGCATCCACTCGGACTTGACCAGCCACGGGAACGGGACGCCGAGGACGCCGCGCGCCTCGGGCACCGACCAGCCGAGGATGTAGATCTGGGTGGCCTGGGCGAGGTGCTCGGCCCAGTGCGCCAGGACCAGGACGAGGAACACCCTCAGCCCGATCTTGTGGAACCTCGTGTTGAGCGACTCCATGACACCGGACTTGACCGGTGGCGCCTGCGTGTCTGCAGCCATGTTCGGAAACCTCCCTGCTCCGGATCCGGAGGCTATGTCAGCAGCGGGCGGGTCGACGGGTCTTCTTCAAGATTGCTGAGTTGCGTTCAAGCAGGAACCGAGAGGGTCCTATCACGCAACTGACCAGCTACCTTGGCCGCATGCTGAAACGGACGTACGAAGGTCAGGACTGCAATCTGGCCCGGTCCCTGGAAGTGATCGGGGAACGCTGGAGCCTGTTGATCGTCCGCTCGGCGCTGCTGGGCGTGAAGCGGTTCGACGGGTTCACCGGGCACCTCCAGATCGCCCGGAACATCCTCACGAGCCGGCTGGCCCGGCTGGTCGAGCTGGGGATCATGGAGAAGGTGCCGTACCAGGACAAGCCGGTGCGCTACGAGTACCCGCTGACGCCCATGGGCCGGGACCTCGCCACCGCGGTCATCGCCCTCATGCAGTGGGGGGACCGCAACCTGCCGCTGGAGCAGGGGCCGCCGCGGCGGGCCGAGCACATCGGCTGCGACGGGCACGTCCATGTTCGACTCGGCTGTGGCAAGTGCGACCGGGAGGTCCACGGGGAGGAGGTGGCGGTGCGTCGTATCCGCTGATCAGCCACTCTTCCCCTACGTCGAAACCACTAGATCGGTGTTCTGGTGGGGGGAGATGCGCACTTCCGAAGATGCCACGTGATATAGGCCCCCCACACGATGAGCCCTCCCGCCACCCACCCGCGGTGGCCGGCAGAGGAGGCACAGCGTGGGAACGGCAACGGGCGCTCTGCGCAAGCTGCTCATGGCTCCGGCCCTGAGCGAGGTGAGCTTCGCCGGACGGGGCTTCCCCGTCATCCCGACGGCGGCGACCGCGCAGCTGGAATCCATCCCGCAGGCGGTGGTGACCGGCTTCGAGTGGGGCATCGAGTCCCGCGACCTGTGGGAGACCGAGCGGCGGCTGGCCCTGGTGGACGCCGAGCTCCAGGGCTTCGCCTACGAGGGCGCGACCATGGCCTCCGTCATCCGCGACGTGATGGGCCCCGGGCGCGGTCCCCGCACCAAGGAGCTGATGGAGGGCGCCAACGGGCGCCGCCACATCTTCCTCAACTACATCGGCATCGGCTTCGCCATGGCCAAGCTGCCCCGGCCGCTGTGGAAGAAGGTCATGCCGGACCTCCAGGGCGAGGAGTTCTACCCGCCCATGCTCTGGCTGGCCGTGGACGGCTACGGCTTCGACCGGGCCTACTTCGACACCCGGCGCTGGATCGACGAGCAGCGGCTTGACGCGCCGTACGCGTGGGACGGCCACCCCGACTACTTCCGGCGCGCCTTCGACCAGGGTGTCGGGCGCGCGCTGTGGTTCATCCACGGGGCGCAGGTGGACAACGTCACCGCGGCCGTGAACCGGTTCGCCTCCGAGCGGCACGCCGACCTGTGGGCCGGGGTGGGCCTGGCCGCGACCTTCGCGGGCTGCTCGACCCCGGAGGACCTGTCCTCGCTGTACGCGGCGAGCGGGGAGCACCGCGGGCACCTCGGGCAGGGCTCCGTCTTCGCGGCGAAGGCCCGGCACTTCTCCCGGACGATCCCGGAGCACACCCGGACCGCCGTGCACGCGCTGGCCGGGCTGACGGTGGAGCAGGCCGCGCGGCTCGCCGACGACAGCACCCCGGACCTCTCGGGGGCCGGAGCGATCCCGACGTACGAGCTGTGGCGGACCGCGGTCCGCGAGGGCCTGAAGGTCAACGCGACCTGATCCATTTCCGTGCACGGAATTCCGCGCCGTTCGAGCAAGAACGGAGTGGACGCCCCGCCGGGGGCCGTCGCTAGATTCGAAATACAGGTAATTCGTAAGGGAATTCAGGCAGGTCTTACACGAGGGGCGGTTCGGTAAGTGTCCATGTTGCGTGCGCTGAGGCGCAGGGTCCTCACACCCAATGTCCGGGAAACGCATCTGGATCGACGCGGTTTCCACGTGAAGAATCCAGAGGCCAAGCATCAGCTGGAGACCGTGGGGTGCACCTTCTTGCAGGGGTACGCCTACGCGGTGGAGGCCCGTTCCGCGGCCGAGGCCGAGGAATGGCTGGAGACCGTGCCCCGCGCCTACCGGGGCTTCGCCTACGAGGGCGCCGGGATGGGCGCCGTCATGCTCGACGCGCTGAGCGGCAGTGACAAGCGGCTCTCCGGCCTCCTGGAGGGCGAGGGCGCGAAGCACGACTACATGATCTGGGTCGGGGTGGGCTGGGCGATGGCCCGGCTGCCGAAGTTCCTGTGGCCGGACGTCACCAAGGTCGACCCGGTGCTGCGCTGGCTGATCCTGGACGGCTACGGCTTCCACCAGGCCTACTTCAAGACCGAGGACTACGTCCGCAAGCCGCACCTGGAGCACCCCTTCAGCTGGGCGGGCGGCACCGACGCCTACAGCCAGAGGGCCCTGGACCAGGGCATCGGCCGGGCCCTGTGGTTCGTCGGCGGCACCGACCCCGACGTGGTGGCCGGGCTGATCGCCGCCTACCCCGAGCACCGGCACGGCGACCTGTACGCCGGCTCCGGGCTGGCCTGCACCTACGCGGGCAGCGCCGACGAGCAGGAGTTGAAGAAGTTCGCCGAGTACGCCGGCAAGAACCTCCCCAACCTCGCGCAGGGCTCCGCCTTCGCCTCCGAGGCGCGGGTGAAGGCCGGTACCACCATCGACCACACCCGGATGGCCGCCCGCGTGCTGTGCGCCGGCCGGACCCCGGAGGAGGCCGCGCAGGTCTGCCTGGACACGCGGCCCGACACCTGCCCCGGCGGGGACACCCCCGCCTTCGAGACCTGGCGTCGTGACATCGCGGCCAGGGTCGTCGTCCCCTCGTACTCCCAGAAAGGCGCCAGCGCATGACGCACCCAGTTGGCTGGCTCAGGAAGCAGGCAGCCGGAGTAGTCGCCCTCGCCCTCATGGTGAGCGCTTTCTACGCAGTGAAGCCTGATTCTTCCTCGGCCGCGGAAAAGAACGATGTGGCGAAGAGTTTCGCATTCGAACCGATGTCGATTGCGATGCCCTCCGGATATCGTCAGCAGACCGTGCGCAAGGTGAACAAGGCGTACAAGCACATCGAGGCGTGGATTTCCTCGGTGGGCGCCGGTGTCGCGATGAACGACATCGACGGGGACCGCCTCCCCAACGACCTGTGCATCACCGACCCGCGCATCGACCAGGTGGTCATCACCCCGGCCCCCGTGCCCGGCCGCAAGAGCGCCACGTACGCGCCCTTCGTGCTGGACCCCGCCCCGCTGCCCAAGAGCAAGACCAGCGCCCCGATCGGCTGCGTCCCCGGTGACTTCAACGAGGACGGCGCCACGGACCTGCTGGTCTACTACTGGGGCCGCACCCCGGTGATCTTCCAGCAGAAGAAGATGGCCTGGGACAACAAGATGCCGCTCAAGGCCGAGTGCTTCGAGCCGGTGGAGCTGCTGCCCGGCAACGGCGGCAGCATCTACACGGGCCCGCTGTGGAACTCCAACGCGGCCGCCGTCGCCGACTTCGACGGGGACGGCCACAAGGACATCTACATCGGCAACTACTTCCCCGAGAGCCCCGTCCTGGACGACACCAAGGACGGCGGGGTCACGATGAACGACTCCATGTCGCACGCCCAGAACGGCGGCGGCGGGCACTTCTTCCTGAAGACCCCCGGCGGCTACAAGCTGGTCACCGACCGGATCATCCCCAAGGGCCGCGACAAGGGCTGGACCCTGGCCGCCTCGGCCACCGACCTCGACGGTGACCTGCTGCCCGAGCTGTACCTGGGCCTCGACTTCGGCTCCACGACCCTGCTGCACAACCGGTCCACCCCCGGCAAGCTGAAGTTCGTCGAGGTGAAGGCCAAGCACTCCGGGCTGATGCCGAAGTCCAAGGAGATCGGGCGCAGCTCCTTCAAGGGCATGGGCATCGACTGGGCCGACCTCAACGGCGACGGCCTCCTCGACTCCTTCATCTCGAACATCACGACCTCCTTCGGCATCCAGGAGTCGAACTACACCTTCATCAGCAAGGCGAAGGACCAGACGGACCTGCGCAACAAGCTGAGCAAGGGCGAAGCCCCCTGGAAGGACGAGAGCGCCTCCCTGAACACCGCCTGGTCCGGCTGGGGCTGGGACGTGAAGATGGCCGACTTCGACAACAACGGCTCCCCCGAGATCACCCAGGCCACCGGCTTCGTGAAGGGCAAGCGCAGCCGCTGGGCGCAGCTCCAGGAGCTCGCCACCGCCAACGACCAGCTGGTCCGGCACCCCTACTTCTGGCCGAAGGTCGAAGCGGGCGACGACCTGGCGGGCGACCAGTTCATGCGGCTGTGGGCGCGCAACGGCGACAAGTACGACAACATCTCGAAGGAGCTCGGGCTCGACGTGCCCGTCCCCACCCGCGGCATCGCCACCGGTGACGCCGACGGCGACGGCCGCCTCGACATGGTGATCGCCCGGCAGTGGGACTCCCCCGTCTTCTACTGCAACCTCAGCCCGGCGAACAACGACTTCCTCGGCCTGAACCTCGTCGACGACAAGGGTTCCGCCGTGGTGGGCGCCGAGGTGACCGTCACGCTGCCCGACGGGAAGACCCTGCTGGGTCGCGTCGACGGCGGCAGCGGGCACTCCGGCAAGCGCTCCACCGACGTCCACATCGGCCTCGGCAAGGTCAGCGGTCCGGTCCAGGCGAACGTCGCCTGGCGGGACACCACCGGCCAGGTCCGCAAGCAGGCTCTTTCGCTGAGCCCCGGCTGGCACACGGTCCAGCTCGGCACCGAAGCCAAGGAGAAGTGACGTGTCCACCACCGCCACCGCCGCTCCCGCCGCCGGGGGCCCAGCCAAGCCGGCCGGACCGCCGCGCCACGACCCGAAGGTCATCACCGCGCTGAAGCGGTTCGCCATCTCCATCACGGTGCTGAACATCCTCGGCTACACCGTGCTCGGCTTCGAGCAGGGCTGGCTCTGGCCCTTCATCGCCGTCGCCACCGGCTACGTCACCGAGCTGGCCCTGGAATGGGTCAGCGCCAAGGGCGAGGGCCGTCCGCCGCGCTACGCGGGCGGCGGGTTCAAGGGGCTCGTGGAGTTCCTGTTCCCGGCCCACATCACCAGCCTCGCGGTCAACATGCTCACCTACGTCAACGACCGCTGGTGGGTCATGATGTTCGGCGTCATCGTCGCCGTCGGCACCAAGCACGTGCTGCGCGCCCCCCTCAAGGGCCGGATGCGGCACTACATGAACCCGTCCAACTTCGGGATCATGATCATCCTGGTGCTGTTCCCCTGGGCCAGCATCGCCCCGCCGTACCACTTCACCGAGTACCTGACGGGCACCACCGCCCCCGGTGACTGGATCCTCCCGGCGGTCATCCTCACCCTCGGCACCATGCTCAACGCCAAGCTCACCAACCGCATGTGGCTGATCATGGGCTGGCTGGTCGGATTCGCCCTCCAGGCGATCATCCGGGGCTGGATGTTCGACACCTCCATCCCCGCCGCCCTCGGCATGATGACCGGCACCGCCTTCGTGCTCTTCACCAACTACATGGTGACCGACCCCGGCACCTCCCCCTCGAAGAAGTCCTCGCAGATCGCCTTCGGCGGCGGCGTCGCCGCCGTCTACGGCCTGCTGATGGCCGTGAACATCACCTACGGCATCTTCTTCGCCACCGCCATCGTCTGCGGCATCCGCGGCGCCTACCTGTGGGGGCTGCACTTCCAGGAGAAGCAGCGCGCGGGCCTGGCCAAGGCCGCCGCCCTGCGTCCGGCCGAGCCGCTGACGGTCGTCCCGACGCCCGCCCCGGCCCCCGGCCCGATCTCCGCGCCCGTGCCGGTCCCGGCCGCCGCGTCCGCCCCGGTCGAGGCCCCGGTCAAGCTGCCCGCCGGCGCCGACACCATCCCGGTGTCCGTGGTGCCCGCACCCGCCGCGGACGCCTGCGCCGCCGGCAGCTGCGACCACGCCGCCTGCGCCGCCTCCCGCGCCGCCGCCGCCGACCCGTGCGCGGCGGGCAGCTGCCAGCACGGCAAGTGCGCCGCCATGCGCTCCGCAGCCGCCAAGGAGAAGGTGACGGTGACCCTGTGACCAGAATCGCCATCGTCGGGATAGCGGGCCGCTACCCCGACGCCGCCACCCACCGCGAGCTGTGGGAGAACGCCGTCGCCGGTCGACGCGCCTTCCGCCGCCTCCCCGACGTGCGGATGCGCCTCGCGGACTACTGGGACGCCGACCCGACCACCCCCGACCGCTTCTACGCCCGCAACGCGGCCGTCCTGGAGGGCTACTCCTTCGACCGCATCGCCCACCGCATCGCGGGCAGCACCTACCGCTCCACCGACCTCACCCACTGGCTCGCCCTCGACACCGCCGGACAGGCCCTCGCCGACGCCGGGTTCGCGGGCGGCGAGAACCTCCCGAAGGAACGCACCGGCGTCATCGTCGGCAACACCCTCACCGGCGAGTTCTCCCGCGCCAACGTGATGCGGCTGCGCTGGCCGTACGTACGGCGGGTCCTCGCCGCGGCCCTCAAGGCCGAGGACTGGGAGGACGAGCGCACCGCCGACTTCCTCGCCGGCGTGGAGGACGCCTACAAGCAGCCCTTCCCCGCCATCGACGAGGACACCCTCGCCGGCGGACTCTCCAACACCATCGCCGGACGGATCTGCAACTACTACGACCTCAACGGCGGCGGCTACACCGTCGACGGAGCCTGCTCCTCCTCCCTGCTGTCCGTCACCACCGCCGCCACCGGCCTGGTCAACGGCGACCTGGACGTGGCTGTCGCGGGCGGCGTGGACCTCTCCATCGACCCCTTCGAGATCATCGGCTTCGCCAAGACCGGCGCCCTCGCCCGGCGCGAGATGCGGCTCTACGACCGCGGCTCCAACGGCTTCTGGCCCGGCGAGGGCTGCGGCATGGTCGTCCTCATGCGCGAGGAGGACGCCCTGGCCGGCGGCCACCGCGTCTACGCCTCCCTCGCCGGCTGGGGCATCGCCTCCGACGGCCAGGGCGGCATCACCCGCCCCGAGGTCAGCGGCTACCAGCTCGCCATGCGGCGCGCCTACGAGCGCGCCGGATTCGGCGCCGACACCGTGCCCCTCTTCGAAGGACACGGCACCGGCACCGAAGTCGGCGACGCCACCGAACTCAAGGCCATCATGGGCGCCCGCGCCGACGCGAACGCCAAGGCACCCGTCGCCGCCATCTCCTCCATCAAGGGGATGATCGGCCACACCAAGGCCGCCGCCGGCGTCGCCGGACTCATCAAGGCCACCCTGGCCGTGGACGCGGCCCTGCTGCCGCCCGCCATCGGCTGCGTGGAACCGCACGACCTGCTCACCGCCGACGGCGCCAACCTGCGCGTCCTCCGCCAGGCCGAAGCCTGGCCCAAGGACGCCCCGCTGCGCGCCGCCGTCACCGCCATGGGCTTCGGCGGCATCAACACCCACGTGGTCGTCGACAAGGCCGTGCCCAAGCGGCGCCCGGCCCCCAGCCGCCGCGCCACCACCCTCGCCCGGTCCCTCCAGGACTCCGAGCTGCTCCTGCTCGACGCCGAGTCCCCACAGGCCCTGGGCGAACGCCTCACCGAGGTCGCCGCCTTCGCCGCGCAGCTGTCCTACGCGCAGCTCGCCGACCTCGCCGCCACCCTCCAGCGGGAACTGCGGGAGCTGCCCTACCGGGCCGCCGCCGTCGTCACCTCCCCCGAGGACGCCGAGGCCCGCCTCACCGCCCTCGCGGGCACCGTCGCCGAGGGCACCACCCGGCACTTCGCCACCGACGGCCGCACCTTCCTCGGCAAGGCCGCCGACGGGGACGCCCGCATCGGCTTCCTCTTCCCCGGCCAGGGCTCCGGCAAGGGCACCGGCGGGGGCGCGCTGCGCCGCCGCTTCACCGAGGCCGCCGAGATCTACGCCACGGCCGGCCTGCCCACCAGCGGCGACATGGTCGCCACCGACGTGGCCCAGCCGCGGATCGTCACCGGCTCCACCGCCGGACTCCGCGTCCTGGACTCCCTCGGCATCGAGGCCGACCTGGCCATCGGCCACAGCCTCGGCGAACTCTCCGCCCTGCACTGGGCCGGAGCGCTGGAGGGCCCCCGGCTCCTGGAGGCCGCCCGTGTCCGCGGCGCCGCCATGGCCGAACACAGCGCCTCCGGGACGATGGCCTCCCTGGCCGCCGCCCCCGGCGCCGTCACCACCCTCACCGAAGGGCTGCCGGTGGTCATCGCCGGCTACAACGGCCCGAACCAGACCGTGGTCGCCGGACCCGTCGACGCCGTCGAGACCGTCGCCGAACGGGCCAAGGCCGCCCAGGTCACCTGCACCCGACTCGCCGTCAGCCACGCCTTCCACTCCCCGCTCGTCGCCCCCGCCGCCGAATCCTTCGGCGAATGGCTGGCCGCCGAGGAGTTCGGCACCGTGGACCGGCGGATCGTCTCCACCGTCACCGGCGAGGACCTGGAGCAGGACGGCGACCTCGCCAAGCTGCTCCGCCGCCAGATCACCGACCCGGTGCTCTTCACCCAGGCCGTCGAGGCCGCCGCCGCGGACGTCGACCTCTTCATCGAGGTCGGCCCCGGACGCGTCCTCAGTACCCTGGCCGCCGCCACCGCGGACGTACCGACCGTCGCCCTCAACACCGACGACGAGTCCCTGCGCCCGCTGCTCGCCGTCGTCGGCGCCGCCTACGTCACCGGCGCCCCGATCATCCACGAGCGGCTCTTCCGCGACCGGCTCACCCGGCCGCTGGAGATCGGCACCGAGTTCTCCTTCCTCACCAGCCCCTGCGAGCAGGCCCCCGAGATCAACCTGCCCGCCGGACGCGCCACCCGCCCGGCCGCCGACGACGGCACGGACACCGGCACCGACGCCCACGACGGCGCCGGGTCCGCCGACACCGGGGCGACCCCGCTGGAAGTCCTCCGCGCCCTCGTCGCCGAACGCGCCGAACTCCCCCCGGAGCTCGTCGCCGACGACAGCAGTCTCCTGGACGACCTGCACATGAGCTCCATCACCGTCGGCCAGATCGTCAACCAGGCCGCCACCAAGCTCGGCATCGGCGCCGCCCACGTGCCGACCAACTTCGCCACCGCCACCGTGGCCCAGCTCGCCGAAGCCCTCGAAGAGCTCATCGGCTCCGGCGGCGCCGCCACCGGCGGCGGACCCCTCGTCACCGGCTCCGCCGTCTGGGCCCGCCCCTTCGCCGTGGACCTCGACGAGGTACCCCTCGGCCCGCCCGGAACCACCGACAGCAACGGCACCTGGGAACTCCACACCGCCGGCCCCGGCGACTTCGGCCGGCAACTCAAGGAAGCCCTGGAAAGCGCGGGCGTCGGCTCCGGCGTGGTCGTCTGGCTGCCGCCGGCCTGCCCCGCCGACCACATCGCCCAGGCCCTCGACGGAGCCAAGGCCGCCCTCGCCGGCGACCGCGAACGCCGCTTCGTCCTCGTCCAACACGGCCGCGGCGCCGCCGGCCTCGCCAAGACCCTCCACCAGGAAGGACACCTGCGCACCACCATCGTCCACACCCCCCGACCCGGAGAGGAGACCGTCCGCGCCGTCCTCGCCGAGGTCGCCGCCACCACCCGCTTCACCGAGGTCCACTACGACGAGCAGGGCACCCGCCGGGTCCCGACCCTGCGCGCCCTGCCCGTGGCCCCGGCCCGCACCGAACACGTCATCGGCACCGGCGACGTCCTCCTCGTCACCGGCGGAGGCAAGGGCATCACCGCCGAGTGCGCCCTCGCCGTGGCCAAGGAGACCGGAGCCAAACTCGCCGTACTCGGCCGCTCCGACCCCGCCCAGGACAAGGACCTCGCCGACAACCTGGCCCGCATGGCCGACGGCGGCATCCCCGTGGCCTACGCCCGCGCCGACGTCACCGACCCGGCCCGGGTCACCGCCGCCATCGCCGAACTCACCGCCGAACTCGGCCCCGTCACCGCCCTCCTGCACGGCGCCGGACGCAACGAACCCGGCGCCCTCACCTCCCTCGGCATAGAGGACTTCCGGCGCACCTTCGCGCCGAAGGTCGACGGCCTCCGCGCCGTCCTCGACGCCGTCGGCGAGGGCAGCCTGAAGCTGCTCGTCACCTTCGGCAGCATCATCGGCCGGGCCGGCCTGCGCGGCGAGGCCCACTACGCCACCGCCAACGAATGGCTGGCCGACATCACCGAGGAAGTCGCCCGCACCCAGCCCGGCTGCCGTGCCCTCTGCATGGAATGGTCGGTCTGGTCCGGGGTGGGCATGGGAGAGAAGCTCTCCGTCGTCGAAACCCTCTCCCGCGAGGGCATCGTCCCGGTCTCCCCCGACGCCGGAGTCGAGATCATGCTCCGGCTGATCGGCGACCCCGACGCCCCCGTCGTCACCGTCATCAGCGGCCGCACCGAAGGCATCGGCACCGTCCGCAAGGACCTGCCGCAGCTCCCGCTGCTCCGCTTCACCGGCACCCCGCTCGTCCGCTACCACGGCGTCGAACTCGTCACCGAGGTCGAACTCAACGCGGGCACCGACGCCTACCTCGCCGACCACCTCCTCGACGGCAACCTGCTCCTCCCCGCCGTCCTCGGCATGGAAGGCATGGTGCAGGTCGCCCGCGCCGCCACCGGCTGGGAGAAGGTCCCCGTCATCGAGGGCGCCAAGTTCCTGCGCCCCATCGTGGTGCCCCCCAACGGCACCACCCGCATCCGGATCGCGGCCACCGTGACCGGACCCGACACCGTGGACGTGGCCGTCCACTCGGAGGAGACCGGCTTCGTCGCCGAACACTTCCGGGCCCGGCTCCTCTACGGCGACCTCCCCATCCCCGAAGGACAACCCCTCCAGGTGCCCGACGGGGTCCCGGCCGCCCCCCTGGAGCCCGTCGCGGACCTGTACCGCAGCGGGGTCCTCTTCCAGGGCGACCGCTTCCAGCGCCTGCGCCGCTTCCACCGGGCGGCCGCCCGGCACGTGGACGCCGACGTGGCCCTGGGCGCCCCCACCGGCTGGTTCGCCCCCTACCTCCCGGCGCAACTGCTCCTCGCCGACCCGGGCATGCGGGACGCGCTCATGCACGGCAACCAGGTCTGCGTCCCCGACGCCACCCTGCTGCCCTCCGGCATCGAGCGGCTCTACCCGCTGGCCGCCGGCGCCGACGTCCCCGCACAGGTCCGGTACTGCGCCACCGAGCGCTACCGAGACGGGGACACCTACGTCTACGACATCGCGGTCCGCGACGCCGACGGCACCATCGTCGAGCGCTGGGACGGCCTGACCCTGCACGCCGTCCGCAAGAACGACGGCGCCGGCCCCTGGGTGGAGCCCCTCCTCGGCTCCTACCTCGAACGGACCCTGGAGGAGGTCCTCGGCACGCACATCGCGGTCGCCGTGGAACCGGACGCCCCGGACCACGACGGCTCCACCGCCTCCCGGCGCGCCCGCACCGCGGCCGCCGTCCAGCGGGCCCTCGGCGACACCGCCGAGATCCGCTACCGCCCCGACGGGCGGCCCGAGACCGACGGGGACCGGCACGTGTCGGCCGCCCACGGCCTCGGCGTCACCGTCGGCGTCGTCGCCGACCGCACGGTCGCCACCGACGTGGAGGCCGTCAACGTCCGCTCCGAAAAGGACTGGGCCGGACTGCTCGGCGAGTACGCGGCACTCGCCGCCCTCGTGGCCACCGAGACGGGCGAAGCCCCGGACACGGCCGCCACCCGGGTCTGGAGCGCCGTGGAGTGCCTGAAGAAGGCGGGCGTCCTCGCGGGCGCACCGCTGACCCTGGCCCCCGGGAACCGACCCAACTGGGTCGTCTTCACCGCCGGGGAGCTGCGCATCGCGACCTTCGTGACCGCGCTGCGCGGCACCCTGGACCCGGGTGTCTTCGCCTTCCTGACCGACGGCACGGACGCGTCATGACGGGGCGGGCGGACCACTTCGCGTACCGGCACACGGTCGCCTTCGTGGAGACCGGACCGGGCGGCGCCGCGGACTACGTGCACTACCTGCACTGGCAGGGACGCTGCTGGCAGCTGTTCCTCCGGCAGGCGGCGCTGGACGAGCTCGACGGGATCAACGGCCCCGTCGGGCCCGACGGGATCGGTGGTTCGCCCGCCGACCTGCGGCTGTTCACCCTGCAGGTCGACTGCGAGCTGTTCGAGGCGGTCAGTGCGCAGGACCGCTTGTCCGTACGGATGCGCGTGGCCGAACTCGGCCACACGCAAGTCGACCTGACGTTCGACTACGTCAGGGAGACGGGGGACGGGGAGGTGCCGGTGGCCCGCGGCAGCCAGCGCGTGGTGTGTCTGCGCGGGCCCGACGACGCCCCGGTCCCCGCACTGATCCCCGAGGCGCTGGCACAGGCGCTGGCGCCCTATGCGGCCGGGATTCGGCCGCCGGCAGGGAGGCAGACATGACTCTGATGGCCGCTCCGACCCTGGAGCTCGTCGACATGGGCGACCGGACCCAGCTGCGCAGGACCTTCGGAGCGTTCCCCACCGGCGTCACCATCGTGACCGTCGGCGGGAACGCCCCCCGGGGCATGACAGCGAACTCCTTCACCTCGGTGTCCCTCGAACCACCGCTGGTGCTGATCTGCGTGAACAAGGACGCCATCATGCATGGCAGCCTGCTGCGCTCCGACACCTTCTCGGTGTCGGTGCTCTCCTCCGGCCACGAGACCGTGGCCCGGCACTTCGCCAACAGCCGCCGGCCCGCCGGGGCCGACCAGTTCCACGACGTGGAGTGGATCCCCGGCCGCGCCACCGACGCCCCGCTGATCTCCGGCGCGGTCGCCCACTTCGAATGCGAGAAGTGGGCCGGCTACGACGGCGGCGACCACACCATCTTCCTCGGCAAGGTGCTCTCCGCGGCCCGGCAGCCCGAGGAGGAGGCCATCCTCTTCGCGGGCGGCCGCTTCCGCGCCCTCGCGGACCGTCCGGAAGGCGGACTGGCGTGAAGGTCCACCCACCCGGCCCGCCGCTGCGGGCCATGCCCGGACTGTTGAGGAAGCTGGTCGCCGACCGGCTGGCCCTCATGCAGGACGCCGCCGACCTCGGCGACGCGGTCCGGGTCAACATGGGCCCCAAGAAGATGTACATCTTCAACCGGCCCGACCTGGCCAAGCACGTCCTGGCCGACAACGCCGACAACTACCACAAGGGCATCGGCCTGGTGCAGGCCCGCCGTGTCCTGGGCGACGGACTCCTCACCAGTGACGGCGAGGTGTGGCGCACCCAGCGCCGGGCCGTACAGCCCGCCTTCAAGCCGGGACGCATCACCCGGCAGGCGGACGCCGTCGCCGAGGAGGCCGCGAAACTCGTCGCCCTGCTGCGCCGCCACGAGGGCCAAGGGCCCGTGGACGTCCTCCACGAGGTCACCGGACTCACCCTCGGGGTCCTCGGCCGCACCCTGCTCGACTCCGACCTGGCCCGCTACGACTCGATCGCGCACGCCTTCGAGGAAGTACAGGACCAGGCCATGCTGGAGATGGTCACCCAGGGGGCCACCCCCGGCTGGTTGCCCTTCCCCGCCCAGGCCCGTTTCCGCAAGGCCCGGCGCGAACTGCACCGGGTCGCGGACGCCCTGGTCGCCGAACGGGTGGCCCGGATGGCCGACGGCGAACAGCCCGACGACGCCCTCTCCCGGATCATCGTGGCCGCCCGCGCCCAGGAGAAGGACGCCGAACGGGAACGGCAGCGGCTCCGGGAGGAGTTGGTCACCCTGCTCCTCGCCGGGCACGAGACCACCGCCAGCACCCTCGGCTGGACCCTGTACCTGCTGGAACAGCACCCCGAGGCCCGCGAGGGGGTGCGCGCCGAGGCCCGCGCGGTCCTCGGGGACCGGATCCCGGAGGCCGCGGACCTGCACAAGCTGACGTACACCACCAAGGTCATCCAGGAGGCCATGCGGCTCTACCCGCCGGTGTGGGTGCTGCCGCGGGTGGCCCAGGAGGACGACGAGGTGGGCGGATACCACGTGTCCGCCAAGTCGGACGTGCTGGTCTGCCCGTACGTCATGCACCGCAACCCGCGGCTGTGGGAGGACCCGCTGCGCTTCGACCCGGAGCGCTTCGACCCCAAGCGGGTCGCGGGCCGGGACCGGTACGCCTACATCCCGTTCGGCGCCGGACCGCGGTTCTGCATCGGCAGCAACCTCGGGATGATGGAGGCCGTGTTCGTGGCGGCCCTGGTCACCCGGGACCTCGACCTGCGGATGCACCCCTGCCACCCGGCCGTCCCGGAGGCCATGCTCAGCCTGCGGATGCGGGGCGGCATGCCGATGACGGTGCACCCGGTGAGCTGAGGGACCGGCCACAGCGCGAAAAGAGGAGGGGCCCGACGCGGTGCACGCCGCGTCGGGCCCCTCCTTCGTGCTGCCGGTGTCCTCAGGCCGTGGTGCGCGTGACCCCGTGTGCCCTCACGGGATGCGGGCCAGCAGGACCGGCGGGTCGAGTACGTCCAGGGGACGCAGCACGATCTCGGCGGGCCGCAGCAGCGCCCCGGGCCGGACCGTGACGGGCCCGTGCTGCCCCACGGAGAGCACCTCGGCGCCCTCCTCGGCCCCGTACGGGGTCGTGTGGACCAGGATGTGCCAGGTGCCCGAGGGCACGTCCCGCAGCTCGAAGGAGCCGGGCTCCTCCAGCACCGCCCAACGCACCGGCCGGCCCTGCCGGACCCGGGTGGGGAAGAGGCCCACGAAGACGGTGCCGGGCTCGTTGCCGGGCGGCAGCACGACCCGGCCGCGCAGGGCCAGGCTGTGGGCCACGGAGCCGCCCGTACCCGCCCCGCGGGGGCCGGCGTCGACGTGCTGGGCCATCTTGGGGAGGACCCCGCCGAATTCCCGGTAGGCGCTCGGAGAGACGCCCACGCACGCCTTGAATCGGGAACTGAAGGTGCCCACGCTGCTGTATCCGACCTGGCTGCTGATATCGGCCACGCTGAAATCGGTCAGCACGAGCAGGCGTTTCGCTTCCTGCATGCGTAATGCGGACAGGAATCGACCCGGGGACGTTCCGGTCACGTCACGGAAGATCCTCGTGAAATGGAATTTGCTGAACATCGCGGTGCGCGCCATGTCGTCGATCGTGAGGTCCTGCCCCAGATTGACGTGCATGTATCCGATGGCTCGGCGGACGGCGTGCTCGATGGTCGTCGTGGTCACCGTATCTCCCTGTCACTGAGGGGCGTCAACGCCGAGTTGGCTGAGTGGTGTGGAGTTCCGCGAGGTCGGGGCCGGCGTGTCTGCGCACGGCCAGTTCCTCGGCGAACCGCCGCCAGGCGTCGGAGCAGTGCCGGGCCAGGTCGGCCACGGCGTCGACGCTGTGCGGGGGTATGGCGTCCAGGCGCTTGCGCCACGCCTCGTCGACCATGAAGTGGGTGTGGAGCCAGCGGATGAATTCGCGGCCGGTGTCGGTGTGCCGCAGGGACGGGTCGGTGGCGAGCCGCCGCAGCGTGTCCATCGGCGGCCGGGAGCGCGGCGACAGGGCCGCCTGGGGGCCGCGGAGGGCGCCGGCCTGACCGGTGGGCCCGGCGGGGCCGCGCAGGCCCGCCTGGGGGCCCGTGCCGGGCGGCACGGGCGGGCCCGCGGCCCGCTTCGCGGCCGCGCCGGCGGCCTGCCGGCTCTGGGGGACGGGGTCCTCGCCGCGCAGCAGGCGTTGCCGCACGTCGTGGGCGGTGCCCAGGGAGAGTCCGGTCTTCTCCACCACGGTGCGCAGCGGCAGGTCCGGGTCCTGGGCGAAGAGTTCGGCGGCGTGCATGCGCTCGGCGGTGCGGTCCAGCGGGTGGGCCCGGCCGTCGGCTCCCGTACGCATGTTCAGCGGCGGAGATCCCGCGGCTGAACAGACGCGCACGCCGGCGACCGTCTTGGCGTCGAGGCCCACGTAGGAGGCGACGGCGCGGTCGGAGAGGCTGGGGTGGGAGGCCAGGATGCGGGCGGCGGCCGTCTTGCGCTCGGCCACCGACAACGGCAGCCCGTGCGCGAGGTTGGCCGCCACGGACCGCAGGAACACCTGGTCCTCGGCGGCGTCCAGGTACCGGACCTCGATGGTGTCCAGCCCCTTGAGAGAGGCCGCGTGGATCCGGTGCATGCCGTCGACCACCCGCATCGTGGTCCGGTGGACCAGGACCGGCGGGAGCGCCGCGAAGACGGCGGCCAGGCGACGGACGTGGGACTTGTCTATGCCTCCGAGCCGAGGGGAGTCGGCGGGGAGGAGGTCGGCGATCGGAACCCTGTGAGTGTCGTGCGCCGACGGGAGCGGGGCATCGTCAGCACTTTTCACGTTGCCCCCAAGCAAGCAGACCGAAGGCGCACTTCCGCAGGACGCCTGTGCCTCGCAGAAGGAATGTCACGTGCAGGTGCGGAATGCATCCGGGACCCGAGCCTAGAGAGGGCCCCCACCGGCCGCGAACTCCGGGGCCCGGGCCGCGCCGACTCTGGGGAGTCGCGTCCGGTCTCGCTGCGACTTTGGCTGGTTGCTTGAACTGACGCCCGAGTTCTAGTTTTCTCTCACGCCGCAAGGCAACCACTCAGAACCGAAGCAGAAAGGGGAATGAGATGCGATCGGAAAACGCACGAGTGGCGCCTGACAGCGGCGAAGGCCGGACGATGACCTTGGAGGCTTACGCCGACACCATCGTCCCGGGGCAGAAGCGCTGGGCCGAAGACCGCGCGATCGCCGGTGTCTCCACCGGTGGGGGCGCGGTCGAGGCCGGGGCGCTGGAACTGCTCCGCTGGGACGCGACCGGGATCCACGACGGTCTCGACGACCTGGCCGACCTCGCCAACGAGCACGCCCGCGGTTACGCCGCGGAGCTCGGGCTCACCCTCGACGAGGAGGTACCGCCTTTCGTAGCTCTCGATTACCAGGACCGGGTCGCGCTGATCGTGCGACTGACGACTCCCGGCCACCCGGAGAAGGACTTCTGGGTGATGCTCTCCCTCTTCTGCAACATGGCCTTCGACTCCGCGGCCCACCTGCACACCGCGCAGGCGCTCGCGGACGGTCACCCCGGCCTCGCCGCCATGGGGATCTCCCAGCCCGACGCCGACGGCCTCTGGCGCTTCAAGGAATTCGGCTACGGCAAGCAGTTCGCGCGTCTCCACCCGGACACCACGCCTCAGGGGAGCCCAGCATGAGCAACAGCGTCGAGCGCACGGACGTCCTGGTCATCGGCAGTGGGTTCGGCGGCTCGATCGCCGCCTACCACCTGGCGGCCGGCGGCGCGAAGGTGACCGTGCTGGAGCGGGGACCCTGGCTCCAGACGGAAGACTTCGAGCACGACTACAAGCTCGGCTCCTCCTACACCCGCGCCTTCGACTTCACGGTCGGTGACGGGATGAGCATCCTCGGCGGCAACTGCGTCGGCGGCGGCAGCGTGGTCTACTTCGCGGCCATGCCGCGGGCCCCGCGGTTCGTCTTCGACCGGCACGGATCGATCGGCCGCCGGATGTGGCCGGAATCCGTCAGCCGCGCCACCCTCGACCCCTGGTACGACCGGGTGGAGGAGTCACTGTCCGTCACCAAGCAGGATTGGAGCGACGTCACGTACGCCGGCGGTCTGTGGGCCGCCGCCTGCAACAGCGCGGGCCGTACGGCGAACCCCCTCGCCGCCGCGGTCGACAACTCCAAGTGCGTCAACTGCAACTGGATGATGGCCGGGTGCCGGTTCGAGGCCAAGCAGTCCCTGCTGGTCAACTACCTGCCCGCGGCTCTGGCGCACGGCGCGGAGATCCGCCCCCTCCACGAGGTGCAGTACATAGCCCGCACCCAGGAAGGTGACTACCGGGTCCACTACGACCTGGTCCACGAGGAGGACTACCGGATCCACGTCGGAACCGGCGAGATCGAGGCGAAGATCATCGTGATCGCCGCCGGAGCCGGTGCCACCCCGGTGATCCTCCAGCGCAGCGAGGCCCACCTGGGCACCATGCCGCACGCCGTCGGCCGGTACTTCTCCGGCAACGGCGAACGACTCAACACCGCCATCATCAACGAGGACAAGGCCGCCGAACTGCTCGGCCTGGACCGCGGCGACGGACTCGCCTACGCCGCGAACCAGATCGGCAAGGGGCCTACGGTGGCCAGCTGGGACCGTCTGGACGGATCCCTTCCCGAGTACTCCCGCTACTCGCTGGAGCAGCTCTACTTCCCGCCGGGTCTGGGCACCATCCTCGCCCAGGTTCCCGACGCGACCGGACCGACCTGGTTCGGGGCGGAGAAGAAGGAGATCCTCAAGCGCTGGACGTCCTGGCTGACCATCTTCACGATGATCGAGGACGACAACGAAGGGGTCTTCGGACCCCCGCCCGCCACCGGCAACGCCCACCGGATCTCCCAGCAGATGCTGGGCCGGGGCAATCTGCGCTACGACCCCACCCCGAACACCCTCGGGGCCTGGGACAAGTCCGACGCCGAGGTGAAGGAGATCCTGGAGAAGGACGGCCTCGCCAAGGTGATGCCGTGGACCAACGACCTCGTGGGCGCCTACACCGTCCACCCCCTGTCCTCCTGCCGGATCGGAGACGACCCGCACACCTCCGCCCTCGACGACCGCAACGAGCTGCGCGGACACCCCGGAATCTTCGTCACGGACGGCTCGGCCGTCCCCGGAGCCCTGACCGTCAACCCGGCCAACACCATCGCCGCGCTCGCCGAGCGCGCCGTGCCCGGCATCGTCCGGGCGGCCCAGGAGAAGGGCGTCGCCGTCACCTACGGGGCACCGGCCCCGGACGGCTCCCGGAGCGGACGCAAGGGCGTCCTGCCCCTGCTGCCCACCCTGACCCGCTGATCGCCGAACCGTCGACCTGCTGATCCGCTGACGCACGACCCCCTTTCACCCGGCCGTACCGGCCGGGAGCGCCACGACCGCGCCGTCCGACAGCGAGCCCCGCTCGCTGCGGGCGGACGGGTCCGACGGGTGGGTTGTTTCAAGCAACCCGCCTGAACACAGTGACTTCCGAGCACCGCCGGCACCCCGCCACATCCCACCGCGGGACCGCCGGACCCACTTCCGCACCCCTACCCGAAGGGCACACGACCATGACGCTCACCGCCACCGCCACCACCCCCGCCGTCGACTACTTCGAGTACCGCCACACCGTCGGCTTCGAGGAGACCAACCTCGTCGGCAACGTCTACTACGTGAACTACCTGCGCTGGCAGGGCCGGTGCCGCGAGCTGTTCCTGAAGCAGAAGGCCCCGGCGGTGCTCGCCGACGTCCAGGACGACCTGAAGCTCTTCACGCTCAAGGTGGACTGCGAGTTCTTCGCCGAGATCACGGCCTTCGACGAGCTGTCGATCCGGATGCGGCTGAGCGAGCTGGGCCAGACGCAGCTGGAGTTCACCTTCGACTACGTCAAGCTCGGCGAGGACGGCACGGAAACCCTGATCGCCCGCGGCAAGCAGCGGATCGCCTGCATGCGCGGCCCCAACACCGCCACCGTGCCCTCGCTGATCCCGGACGCGCTGTCCCAGGCCCTGGAGCCGTACTCCGCACAGGTGCGTTCCCTCGTCGGCCGCGCCGCGTGAGCTCCGCCCCGCACCCCCGGCACCGTCGCGTCCTCTCGGCCGGTGAGTTGCATCAAGCAACCCGGACCGGCCCCACCGGGAGGAGCCCACCAGGCACCCGGACCCCCGCACCCCACACCACGGACCTCGCACGACGCACGCTCCGCACCACCCGTACCGCCCGATCGAGCACCACCGACGGGGGCGCCCGCCCCGCCCCGTCCACCCGGAACACGGCAGCACCCGCAGGACCCGTACCGCCCGCTCCGTACGGCCAGTGAGTTTCATCAAACAACCCGCCCCCGGCCCGAACCGGGAACCACCGAAGGAGACACCCCATGAGCCTCAACGACGTCCTCAAGGCCCTGTCCGCCGACATCGACGCCGTCGCCGACCTGGTCGCCGACCTCGACGACGACGCCTGGTACACCGAGACCCCGGCCACCGGATGGAACATCGCCGACCAGATCGCCCACCTCACCTTCATCTTCACCCTGGCCAAGACCGCGGCCGCCGCCCCCGAGCAGTTCAAGGCCATCACCGCCTCCGCCGCCGACGACTTCGACGGCGCCGTCCACGCCGCCCTCAAGCAGTTCAACGGCTTCCCGCCGAAGGAGCTCCTGGCCCGCTTCCGGGCCGAGGGCGAGGCCTCCGTCGAGGCGCTGGCCGCGGTGCCGGAGGGCTCGGTCGTGCCGTGGCTGGTCAATCCACTGCCCCCGGTCGTCCTCGCCTGCGCCGGGATCATGGAGCTCTTCGGCCACGGGCAGGACATCGCCGACGCCCTCAAGGTGCGCCGCCGTCCCACCGACCGCCTGATCCACCTGGTCAACTTCGCCTTCCTGACCCAGTCCTTCGGCTACGAGTCCCACGGCCTGCCGGCCCCGTCCGAGAACCTCCGCTTCGAGCTGACCGGCCCCAACGGGGAGCGCTGGAACATCGGTGCCGAGGACGCCACCCAGATCATCACCGGCCCCGCCCACGACTTCTGCCTGCTGGTCACCCGCCGCCGCCACCGGGCCGACCTGGGCCTGAGCGCCACCGGCGAGCAGGCCGACCAGTGGCTGGACATCGCCCAGGCGTACCGCGGTCCCGCCGGTGAGGGCCGCCGGCCCGGCCAGTTCGAGGACACCCAGTGGTGAACACCGCCCGAGCCGCCCGCACCACGCACCGCGGCGGCGGCACCGGCGGGACACCCCGCCGGTCCGCCCGCCCGCGCCCCGCCCCCAGCCGCCGGACCCGAGCCCGAAGCCCACCAAGGAGCCGCAGTGACCAGCAGCACCGACCCCCGAGACGCGTTCGACGCCCTGATCGGCGCCACCGGCGGCCTGACCCACGTCACCGTCATCGGCTGCGGACTGATCGGCACCTCGATCGCCCTCGCCCTCACCGGCGCGGGAGTCACGGTCACCCTGGAGGACCGCTCCCGGGAGGCCCTGGAGACGGCGCTGCGGATGGGCGCCGGCTGGGAACTGACGGAGGACATGCCGCCCGCGGACCTCGTGGTGGTCGCCACCCCGCCCTCGGTGACGGTGGACACCCTGTACGAGGCCCAGGCGCGCGGTCTCGGCCACGCCTACACGGACGTGGCCAGCGCGAAGGAGCACATCTGGACGGAGGCCGAACTGCGGGGAGCGGACCTGCTCGGCTACGTCCCCGGGCACCCGATGGCGGGCCGCGAGCTGTCCGGCCCGGCCGCCGCCCAGGCGGACCTCTTCGAGGGCCGGCCCTGGATCCTGTGCCCGTACCCCACGGTGGAGCCCCGCGCCCTGGAGGCGGTGGCCGCGCTGGTCGCCCTCTGCGGGGGAGTCCGGCGGGACATGGGCCCCGCCGAGCACGACCGGGCGGTGGCCGCCCTCTCCCACGCCCCGCAGCTCGTCTCCTCGGCCCTGGCCGCGCAACTGGCCGGGCTGGAGCGGGAGGTGCTGGCGCTGGCGGGCACCGGGGTGCGGGACACCACCCGGATCGCGGGCAGCGACCCCCGGATGTGGGGCGACATCCTCGGCCAGAACGCGACCGCCGTCGCCGACGAGGTCGAGCGGATCGCCGCCGAACTGGCCCTGACCGCCCGTGCCCTGCGGGAACGCGGCACGGAGGGCGCGGCGGCGACGGCCGACCTGAGGGTGGCGGACCTGCTGGGCCGGGGCAACGAGGGGCGGACGGCCCTGGTCGCGGCGGGGGCGGTCGCGGGTTCGGGAGCGGTCGAGGGCGTGGGCGCGGGTTCGGGTTCGGGCTCGGCTTCGGGTGTCGGGTCCGGTGCGGATGCGGTGGTGGCGGCGGTGGCGGTGGCGGGTCCGGCGACAGGGGTGTCCGCCGGTTCCGCCGCCACGACCACCGTGACCGCCGGGGTCGGGGCGGCCGGAGGGGAGGGGAGCGCGGCGGGTGCGGCCCCCGGTCCGGCGGCCCCCGGTACGGAGGCCGGTGCGGCGGGTGCGGTCCCGGGAGCGGGCGGGCCCGTGGGCGAGCGGGTGGACGCGGGTGCGGTGACGGGTACGGCGGCAGGGATGTCCGCCGGGAGTGCGACCGGGGTCGGGTCCCCGGTCGCCGCCCGAACCGGTGCCGCGTCCCCGGCGCCCACGGCCGCCCGGCCCGGGGCGGCCCCGCCCGCCGGCTCCGTCGCCGCCCACGCGGTGGCCCGGGCGGGCGGTCGCGGGGCGGGCGGGCGCGGGACCGGCCGGGGCGGCGGTCGGGCGCCGGCCCGGGCGGGCTCCGGTCGTCGGGCCCGGCCCGGAACGTGCCCGGCCACCGCGGTCGCGGCCCGGGGGCCCGCGCTCCTCGGGCGGAGCGGGTAGGGAAGGGCGGTCGACGGCACGGAGCGCCGGGGCCGGTGGCGGACGGGTTCATCGTCCGCCACCGCCCCCGGCGCTCCGCGCGTTCCCGCGCACCCCCGCTGCCGTCAGCGGGTCAGAGGGGCAGAGGGTCAGCGGTCAACTGGTCGGTGGGTCAGCGCGTCACCGGGGTGACGGCGAGGCGGGAGCCGACGCACAGGGCGGCGGACAGGGCGGCCCAGGCGGTCAGTTCGATGAGGGCGCGGTCCTCGGGGAAGCGGGTCCGGAAGGCCGCGAAGTCCTCGTCCACCGCCTGGTACGGGGCGAAGGCCGTGAGCAGCGCCAGCCGGGCCGCGGGCCGGTCCTCGTGCGGCAGGCCGGTCAGGGCCTCCGTCAGCCAGGCCCGGCTCGGGCCGACCGGGCCGCCGTCCCACTCCTCCAGCCGCTCCGCCAGCCGGTCCCGGACCGCCGTGGGCACCCAGTGCGCGGCGCCCTCCATGGCGGCCACCGCGCGGCCCATGGCCTCGGCCACCACCGGGTTGGGGCGGGCCCAGGACAGGGCGGCCGGCAGCGGGGCCGCCGGCAGCAGCTCCAGCGCGGTCCCCGGTTCCAGGGGCCGGCCCGACACCGGTCGCATGGACCGGGCCACCGTCCGCATGATCGGGCCGCGGACGAATCCGGGGGCCTGGCCGGGCACCGGGGACTCGTCGAGGTACAGCCCCACCATCCGGTTGATGTAGTGGAAGGTCACGGCGGTACCGGCCAGTTCGGGGGCCTGGGCGGCCGGGAACGGCGGCTCCGTCGGCGCCCCCCGGCCCGGCTTGCGGCCCGTCGAGGCCGCCCACACGGCGAGGGCCCCGCCGGGCGCCCCCGGCTGCGCCGACAACGAGTCCAGGGTGGCCTGGTGGACGGAGACGCAGTACGGGCAGGAGTTCGCCCGGGACACCTCGGTGGCCACCACCTCCTTGGCGGTCCGGCCCACCGTCCCCTCGACGAGCAGGGTCTCCCGCAGCATCAGCCAGCCCGCCGCGAGCACCGGCGGGGCGGGGGAGTGCAGGGCCAGCGGCGGGGCCAGCACCCCGAAGTCCCGCTGGGCCTGCTCGTACACCTCGGCCACCAGGCCCCGGGCGCGGCCCGGATCGGTGGCCCGCACGTGGTGGATCTGCCGGAGCGAGCCGCGCAGCACGGCGCGGACGACGGGCCTCATGTCACGTACCTCCATCGGAGCGGTCGGACGGGTCGGAAATTCGGATCGTGTGATGAACGGCAGTGTTAACGCCGTTAACGCCGTTAACGCCGTTAACGCCGTTAACGGCCGGCCGGCCGGAGGGCGGGCCGTGCGGGGGGAGGGCGCGGGCGAGCGGTGGTCAGCCGGCGTCCTCCAGGACCGGGTCCGGGTTCCGGGAGGCGCGGCGCACGATCTCGCCGACCAGGCGCAGGCTGGGCACCACGGGCAGCTCCGGGCCGTCCGCCACGGGCCCGGCCACCGCACCGCGTCGGGCCTCGGCCCGGTCCACGGCGGAACGGGCCCGCTCCCAGTCGGTGGCCCGCGGGGCGTCCGGCGCCGGCGGGGCGAGGGGCTCGGGCTCCGGCCCGTCCTCCGGCGCCGTCGGGAACGGGCCGAAGACGCCCTGCTCCACGAACATCCGGATCAGGGCCGTCGCGGCGTTCTGCGCGGCGGAGGCGGTGTAGGCGGGGACGGCCGTCGCGGCCGCGGAGAGCACCGCCGAGGCGGGTCCCTCCGGGGGCGGGCCGTCCCCCGCCGGATCCGGTGCGGTCACGGCCCCTTCCAACGCGGCCCCCGGGGCCGCCGGTCGGATCTCGCTCATGCTGTGCCTCCTGTGTCCCTGGACGTGCTCCCTGGTGCTCCTTGTGGACGTGCGGTCGTGAGGACGTGCGGTCGTGCCGTGGTGCGGTCGTGCGGTCGTGCCGTGGTGCGGTCGTGAAGTCCCGACGGGTGGTGCGGTGGTGCCGTGGTGCGGGCCCGTTCTCCGGCGGCACCCGGACGTACGGGCTTACGGGCCCCCGGCAGTGCGGCGGTAGCGCGACGGCAGGACGCGTGGTCAGCCGCCCGGGGTCGGCGCGGGCGGGCGGCGCGGGCGGCGGCGGCCGGGCCCACCCGCCCGGCGGTCGGTCAGCGCAGGGCGGCTCCCCCGTACCGGCCCACCGCCCGGAGCAGTTCGCCCCGGGACAGCGCCGTGGTGATCAGCTCGATGTCCTCCGACATCACCCGGTCCACGCCCAGCGCGGGCACCAGCGAGCGCACCGCGTCGTACGCGGCCTGCGCCGCCGGACCCAGCGCGTCGAACCGCCGCCCCAGGTCCACGGCCTGAGCCGCCGCCAGGAACTCCACCGCGAGGATCCGGTTGTTGTTCTCCAGGACCCGCCGGGCACCCCGTACGGCCAGCAGCCCCAGGCCGGCCACGTCCTCCGGGTCCCCGGCCGCCGGGACGCTCTGCACGCTCGCCGGGCCGATGGTGCGGTTCTCCGCGACCAGCGCCGCCACCGGGAACCGCACCCCCGCGAACCCGTGGTGCAGCGCCGGGTCACCCGCCACCAGGAACGGCGGCAGCCCGCCCGGCCGGTCCGGGTCGAGCAGCCGGTGCACCTGCCGCTCGGCCAGCACCCCCAGCTGCACCAGTGAGATCGTCACGAAGTCCAGGGCGAACGCCACCGCCTGGCCCTGCCCGTTCGCCCCGTGGAAGACCATCCGCTCCTCGAAGTACAACGGGTCCTCACCGGCGGAGTTCAGCTCCGTCTCCAGCGTCCCCACCGCCTGGTACAGGGTGTGCCGGACCGCTCCCAGCACCTGCGGCACCGCCCGCAGCGCGTACGCCCGCTGGGCCGCCGGACCCGGATCCGCCGCCCCCCGGCCCGTACCGGCCCCCGCCGGGCCCACCGCGTCCGCGGCCCCGCCGCGCAGCAACGCCCGCAGGTTGGCCGCCGTGTCGATCTGCCCGAGGTGCGGACGGGCCAGGTCGTGACCCGCGGGCAGGAAGGGGCCCGCCGTACCGCCCATGGCCTCCGTGGCCAGCGCCGCCGCGATCTCCGCCTGCCGCACCTGGTCCAGGGCCCGCACCACCACCAGCGCGCCCAGGCCCGTGGCCCCGGCACCCCCGCCGATCAGCGCCCGGCCCTCCCCGGTGCCCAGCGTCAGCGGCGCCAGACCCAGCTCGCCCAACACCCGTGCGGTGTCCACCCGCTTGCCGTCCCGCAACACCTGTCCCTCGCCGATCAGCGTGGCCGCCAGGTGCGCCAACGGCACCGCGTCCCCGCCCGCGCCCAGCGAGCCGATCTCCGGCACCGCCGGGGTGATCCCGTGGTTCAGGTAGCGGGCCAGCCGGGCCAGCACCTCCGGCCGCACCCCCGAGTAGCCCTTCGCCAGGGAGTTCAGCCGGGCCAGCAGCACCGCCCGCGCCTCGTCCTCCCCGAACAGCGGTCCCACGCCCGTGCTGTGACTGCGCACCAGGTTCGCCTGTCGTACGGACTCCTCCGGCCCGGCCTCCCCGGCCAGCCCCCGCAGGATCCGGCGGCTCTTGTGGGCCCGCGTCACCACGGCGTCGGTGAGGCTGACCGGCGCACCTTCCTCGGCGACGGCCCGTACGGCCTCCAGGGTCAGGTTCTCCCCGTCCACGACGACGCAGGCGACCCCGGTCTCGAACACTGACAACGTCCCACTCCCTGCTCGTACCGCGGCTCCCGGCGGACGTACCGGCCGGCCCGGATCCGGGGCCCGAGGCCCCCGCCGGTCCTTGCACGAGGCGCGTACGCTCCGCGGAGCGTCCGGGTCCACCCGGAAATGTCATCATCCGAGCCCGGCACCGACAGCGCGTCTCCTCACGTGCGCAGATCCCCGCCCGGCGGGCGAGCCGGATCTGCCTGAGTACGCCCGGACGGGCGGCGCCGCCGGACACTTGGCCAAGTCAGGCTGCCGGTCGCGGCCGTTTCTCCTTTGGATGGATCCGGGAAATCCGAACTCCGAGAGGATTCGCCGGACATGGCCGGGGAGCTCGTCGACGACAGGGACGGGAGGACGGTGCCCCGTGCGCCGACCGCCTCCCCGCGGGTGCCCGCACCGGCCCACCGTCCCGCCGCCCCGGCCGCTGTCCGCCCCACCACCGCACCCGCACCCATCACCGCCACCGCACCCATCACCGCCACCGCACCCGCCGGGCAGGACGCACCGGTCGCGCGGCGCGCACCCGCCGGGCAGGACGCGCCCGCCGCCGCCGCGCCCGCCGGCCCGAGCCCCTTCCGCGGACTGTGGCTGCTGCTCCTCGGCCCGTTCCTCTCCCTCTTCGACGCCTTCTGCGTGAACCTCGCCGCCGCCTCCATCGACCGCGACCTCGGCCTCAGCGCCTTCGAGTTCCAGGCCGTCGCGGGCGGCTACGGACTGGTCTACGGCCTCGGCCTGATCACCGGCGGCCGCCTCGGCGACCTCCACGGACTCCGCCGCACCTACCGGACCGGCCTGCTCCTCTTCGGCCTCACCTCCCTCGCCTGCGGCCTCGCCTGGTCCCCGACCGCCCTGATCGTCGCCCGCCTCGCCCAGGGCGCGGCCGGCGCCGTGATGCTCCCGCAGGTCCTCGCCCTCATCCGGGTCCGCTTCCCGGGCCCCGCCCGCCCCAAGGCCCTCGCCCTGTACGGACTCGCGATGAGCCTCGGCATGGTCGGCGGACAGCTCCTCGGCGGGGCCGTCCCCGCCTGGGACCCGTACGGGCTCGGCTGGCGCCCGGTGTTCCTGCTCGTGGTCCCGCTCTGCCTGCTCGCCGCCGTCCTCACCGGCCGCGCCCTGCCCGCCGACGGCCCCCGCGACCCCTCCCGCGGGCTCGACGGCACCGGCGTGGCCCTCAGCGCGCTCGGCTTCACCCTGCTGCTCCTGCCCCTGGCCGCCGTACGGGACCTCCCCGGGCCCGCCGGGGCCGCCCTCTTCGCCGCCGGGACGCTCGTCACGCTCGGCTTCGTGGCCCAACAGGTGCGCCGGGACCGCTCCGCGCGGACCGCGCTGCTGCCCGTACGCCTCTTCCGGGTCCGGCCCTTCCGCCTCGGGGTGCTCCTCAACTTCACCCTGTACGTGGCCACCGTGCCCTTCTTCGTGCTGCTCGGCCTCTACCTCCAGGAGGAGGCCGGCCTCGGCCCCGCCGCGGCCGGACTGGCCTTCACCCCCGTGGCCGTCGGCATCGCCGCCGGGGCCCGGCTCGGGCTCGTGCTGCGGGCCCGCTTCGGCCCCGGCACCCTGGTGGCGGCCGGACTGTGCACGGTGGCGGGCCTGGCCGGGGTCCTCGCCGCCGTCGCCGCCTCCGGCCACGGCCCCCACGGACCGGCGGAGCTGACCGCGCTCCTGCTCTGCCTGGCCCTCTTCGGCTTCGGCAACGGCACCAGCGTGCCGCTCGTCGCGGGCATCGTCCTGGAACGCGTACCGGCCGCCGACGCCGGTGCCGGCGCCGGGGTGTTCACCGCGGCCCAGCAACTCGGCGCGGCCGCCGGGGTCGCCGCCGGAGGGGTCTTCCTGTACCCGGCCGCCGAAGGGGACCGGCTGACGTACGTCCCCGCGCTCTGGGTGGCGCTCGCCGCCGCCCTCGTCACCCTCGGGTGCGCCGGACTGCTCGTGTCCGGCGACTCCACCCGGACCGCTGCGTGAGGAGTCACCATGCCCACCGTGCCCAACAGCCCCGCGCGGCAGCCCCGCGTCCAGCCCCCCGGGGTGGTGTGCCTGGACACCGCGCTGAAGGCGCTCGCGGGCGACGCGCGGCGCGGCACCTGGACCGCGACCCCGCTGGAGCGGCGCATCGCCGAACTGCTCTCCATGGCCGCCGCCGGTGGCGGCCTGCCCACCGTGCAGCAGGTCCGCGCCGCCCTGTGGGAGGGCGCCATGACCCTCATCCAGGAGAACGGCGGCCGCTTCGCCGCGCTGCTCGCCGACCTCGTCACCGTCCTGGAGGAGATGGCCGTCGCCCCCGACGGCGAGGACTACCTCGCCGGCTACGAGGCGGCCCGCGAGACCTACGGCTTCATCACGGCGACCGCCGAGGCCCCCGAAGGGCCGGACACCGGGCCCGGCAGCGGGCCCGCGGACCCGGGGCCCGCCGACCATGCCGCGCATTGACCTCGCGCCGCCCGCGCCGTCCGCCCCCGGCCTGCCCCGGGTACCGCGGCCCCTCTCCCTGGACTTCCCGCCCGGCCCGCAGCGGCTCGCCGACACCGGGGCGCAGGTCTGGCTGGCGGACGCCACGCGCGAGGCGGGCGCCGTCGAGGAACTGGCCCGCCGCGTCCTCGACGAACCGGAACGGGCCCGCGCCCGCCTGCTGCGCCGCGCCTCGGACCGGCGCTGCTACCTGACCGCGCACGTGGCCCTGCGGGTGCTCCTCGGCGCCTACACCGGGACCACGCCCGAGCGGGTCCGCTTCCGCCGCGAACCCTGCCCGGTCTGCGGGGAGCCGCACGGCCGGCCGGCCCCGGCGGACCCGGCGCTGCCCGTGCACTTCTCGCTCTCCCACAGCGGGGACCTCACCCTGATCGCCTTCGCGACGGCGCCCGTCGGCGTGGACGTGCAGACCCTCGGCTCGGTGGAGGACGCCGACGAGGTCCGCGGGGTCCTGCACCCCCGCGAGGAGGCCGAGCTGACGGTGGCGCCCCCACGGGCCCGGCCGGCCGCCTTCGCCCGCGCCTGGGTCCGCAAGGAGGCGTACCTCAAGGGGCTGGGCACCGGGCTGGCCCGCAACCCGGCCCTGGACTACCTCGGGACCAGCGCCGGCCGACCCGTCAGCCCGCCCGACTGGACGGTCTCCGACCTGGCCGTGACCCCCGCCTACGCCGCCGCACTGGCCCTCCGGACCCCCCGCCGGGCGGCCTGAACGGTCAGCCGCCGTCCCGGGCGAGCCCGCACCCGAGGGCGACGAGCAGGCTCATGACGCTCAGGACGTACAGGGCCTGGCGTTGCCACTCCCTCACGGGCGGGCCGTCCAGGACCCGAGCTCGTGGCCCTCGATCCAGCGGCGCTCGGACGGGGTCTCGGGCACGGGCAGCCCGAGGCCCCGGCGCAGCGTCCGGACGGCGCGGGCCAGGGCCCGGGCATACCCCCAGTTCGCCAACGGGCCGTCCCCGGGCCCGTCCGTCGTGAGCCGCCGCCAGTCCCGCAGGGCGCCGGCCACCCGCCGGTCGTCCCCCTCGGCGAGCCGCCGCGCGGCGGGCAGCAGCTCCGCCCCGTGCGTCAGCAACCCGTCCACGAGCCGCGCCAACTCCCGGTCCTCCGGCACGTCCGCGTACGCCACGAGCACCCGCCCGATCAACCCCCCGACCGCCGCGGCGGCGACCGCCGACTCCTGAAAGGACCCTGCGGAGGACTGGTCGTACATGGCGGCGCTCCCTGCCGTCGATGGTGTGACGAGCCAAGGGTGGGGGAGCGGCAAGGCCCCGACTGTCACGTCCTGGTGATAGCCGGGGCCCTGGAATGACGCAGCGTCAGGCGCTGAGCCAGGAGCCGTAGGAGAGGAAGGATTCGGGGAGCCTGCGGCGTGCCGCTTCCAGTCCGGCGTACGTCTCCCGGACCGTCTGGTGGTAGCGGGCCTGCTGGGGTGCGGCCTTCCGTGCGGCCTGGAGGTTGCGGAAGGAACCGTCGAGGTCGCCCGACCACATCTGCGCGCGGGCCAACTCGGCGTGGTGGTGCGAGCGGCGCGAGGCGGGCCAGGAGCCAGGGATGCGGATGCGGCCGCCCTCCTCCGCTGCCTGCCCGTACTCATCGAGTTCTGCGAGTACGGAGACCCGGTGCACGGCCACGTTGGTCGGGCCGAAGGCCAGCCAGTGCACGTCCACGGCCTCGCCGGTGCCCGTGGCGATCCGCTCGGCTTCCCGGAGATGCCCTTCGGCCTGCGAGGCGTCCTTGGAACGTCCTGCCATCACGGCCGCGCCGAGGTGGAGCTGCCCGGTCACCGCTTCCCGCTGCCGGCCCGCGTCGGCCTGTTCCAGAGTGTGCAGCCCGAGCGCCACCAGCCGTTCCCCGATGCGGTACTCACCCTCTCTGAGGTAGGTCAAGGCCCGCATGTATCGGTACATGCCGCCCACGACGGCGTCCGAGGCCCGCTCTGCCGCCCAGTCCATCCGGGCGAGCGCGATGGCCGCGAGATCGTAGTACCCGAGCTTGCTGGCCACGTCGTACGCGGTGCGGTAGGTGCTGGCCAGCAGCTGCCAGGACTCGCGGGACCGCTCCGAGTGGGCCGCAGTCGTCACTTCCTGGATCAGCCCGGCCACCTCACCGGCCGCCCGCTTGATCTCCCCCGCGCGCACGGCGACGAGCAGTCCCTCGGCCTCGTCGGCGAGCAGGCGCCGGTCCCTGGGAGTTATGTCCGGATCGACTCCGAGGTCGTACACGTCGAGGGCTTCGCGGATCGGCCGGATGAGTACGTCGAGCTGGTCGGCGCGCAGTTCGCTCACGTACGGCTGGCCGGTGACGGTCGCGACTTCCACCCGCAGGGCCCTGGCCACGGCGGCGATGACGTGGGGGCTGGCGGCGATGACGCCCTGCTCCGTCTTGGTCAGGGTGCTGTACGGCACCTGAGACAGGTCGGACAGGGCCTGCTGGGTGAGATGACGTTCGAGACGCAGTCGCTTGATGCGTGCGCCGGTGTGGTCGTGAGGAAGAGCGTGCATCCTGAGCTCCGTTCTGACTCGACACCAGAACGGTACCGGCCCCGATATCGGGCGCAGACCTCCCCGACCGCCTCGGTGCGTGGGGACGCCGGCCCGCTCCCTGGGCCACACTGGGGGCAGGCGATGAGAGAGGTGAAGGGGACGTGAGCATTGCCAGTTTTGCCGAGCATCACGGGCCCTGGACCGTGGAAGCGGTCCTGGCCCTGGGTGAAGACCGTTCGCACCGCTACGAACTCGTTGGTGAGTCGCTCGTGATGTCCCCCGCTCCCGGTCTGCGTCATCAGCGGGCCAGTTTCCGTCTCCACGTCGCACTGGACGCGGCCGCTCAGGCGGCCGGCGCCGCCGTCGAGGTGCTGGAGGCGATCAACGTGATCCTTCCCTCCGGGCTGGTCGTCCCGGACATCGTCGTCGCCGATGCCGGCGCGACCGAGGAGGACGCCGTCAGCATCGATGCCGAAGCGGTCCAGCTGATCATCGAGCTGGTGTCACCCGGCAACAAGACGATGGACCGCAAGTTCAAGCCCATGCTGTACGCCGAGGCGGGGATCGAGCACTACTGGCGGCTCGAGTTCGACCCCGCCCCGCGTCTCATCGTGTGCGAGCTGGTCGACGGCCGGTACGTCGAGAGGACCACCGCCCTCCCCGGGACCACGACCCGGATCCCGAGGCCGTTCCCCTTCGGGATCGATCCGGCAGGTCTGGCCGACGCCAAGCGCGGGGGCTGATGCGGCCGTCCGTCCGGGTGGGCCCGGTCAGTAGGCCGTCGTCGGGGACGGGGGGGTGCCCTGGGCTATGTCGGCCAGGGCGTTGAGGACCATCGGGGGGTGTTCCGTCAGGCGCTGGAGGAGGTGGAGCCACCAGTTGGTGCCGTAGGTGGCGTAGATGCGGCAGGGGCGGCCGGTGTCGCGGTGGTGGCGGAGGAGTTCGGGCTGGACCCCGTACAGCATCTCGATCTCGCTGACCCGGGCCAGCAGGCCGGTCTCCTCGGCGGTGGCGAGGACGGCCGGGTCCTGGGTGGCGAGGCTGACGCGGACGCCTCGGTCCACGAGCATGCGGGCCAGGTGCAGGAAGCGGTCGTCGAGGGCGGGGCCGCGGCCGAGGGCGATGTGTCGGGCCTCGGGGTGGGCGCCCTTGACCAGGCGGACGCGCCGGCCGGGCCGGGCCACGGCGACCACGTCGTCCTCGGTGCGGTGCAGTTGGGCCTGGAGGGTGACGCCCAGGTTGGGGTGGCGGCGGGAGAGTTCTTCGTGGACGGACAGGACGGTGTCCACGCCGGGGGAGCGGTCCATGCCGAGGACGACCTCGGCCCCGCGGAGGGCGGCCGCCGCGGCGATCCGGCCGGTGTTCGCGAGGGCCAGGCCCCGGGAGACGGAGAGGCCGACCTGTCCCAGGTCGAAGCCGAGCCGGTCGGGGGCGGAGCCGTGGGCGAGCAGGGCCAGGTACTCCGTGACGGTGTGCTCGACCCGGTCCGGGTCGTCCCCGTCCTGGTCGGAGGCGGTGAACTCGGCCGTGACCCGGTACCCCTTGGCGCGCAGGGCGCCGATCCCGCCGAGGAACCCGGCGCGGTCGGGGGCGAGGACGTACCGGCGGGCGGCGGGGGCCAGCAGTTCCTGGAGGGCGGAGCCGGGCGCGGCGAAGGCGGCCCGGCAGCGAACGTCCGTGGCGATCTTGCGCAGCCCCTCGGCCGCCGCTTCGAGCAGGGCGCGCTGTGAGGTGGCTGTGGGGGCCGTGGCGGTCGGGGAACCGGTGGTATAAGCTCCGTTGGCAACAAACCGTGGCCAATGGTTGCCAACCTCAAATTCCCTGTTCACGTCCGTACCTGCCATGCTCATCCACCCCCTGAGCGGAGTCGTCTCGCTGACTTGGATGCGCGGAGTTGCCAATTCTAGGCAACATGTTGCCATAGTCGCGCGGATGTGGCAATGCGTGCGGGTGCGTGAAGGGCCTGGGAAGGGCCGGGAAAGGGCTGAGGGGGAGCGGGCGGTGGCCGGGCGTCCGCGGGCATGCCGGCGCGCGGCCTCGTGGGGCCGGGGTGCGTGACATCGGGGCGCGGCGGCGGTGGGACGGCACCTGTCGGGCGCGGCCTGCCGGCGGCCCGTACCCGCAGGTGGCGGCGGGTACGGCAGGTACGGCGGCGACTGCTCGTCCGAACGGGCGAGCGGGTCCGGCGGCCGGGCCCGGCCGCCGGGGTCAGGCCGGGAGGTCGCCCGCGGCGCCGGGGGGCGCGGGGGTGCCGGCGGCCGTGGCCGCGGGGTCGCCCTGGGCCCGGGCGCGGGCCTGCATCAGGCATTCCGCGGCCAACCGCCAGATCTCCGCCGCCAGATCGATGGCGGAGTTCTCCTGTGCTTTGACGGCGAGGCGCTGGAGCCCGGCCAGGCCCTCGTCCTCGTCGCCGCTCAGGATCTTGAGCTGGTTCTCCAGGACTTCCAGGCGGATCTGGGTCTGGTACGGCAGCCGCAGCTCGGACCGGCTGAGCCGGTCCAGCAGGGCGCGGGCGTCGGGGTGCCGGCCCTCGTGGAAGGCGAGCCGGGCGCGGAGCGCGGTCAGCGCCTGCTCCAGCGGCGGCGTGCCGGCGAAGGGCAGCCCGGCCTCGGCGGCCTCGATGCAGCGCTGGGCGGCGTCGGCGTCCGGGGGGAACTTCTGGAGCTGGAGCTCGGCCATGGCCACCCGCAGCCGGAGCCAGAGCGAGAGGTTCTCCCGGCTGTCGAACCGCTCCAGGGCCTGTTCCAGGAGGGCTTCCGCGGCGGCGGCCTCGCCCTGCCTGATCCGCAGGGCCGCGGCCGTCCAGATGGCCTCGGCCCACATGGCGTCGCTGCGGCCCTCGACCAGCTCGGTCAGCTCGTCCGCGTGCTTGCGGGCGTCGGGCATCCGGCCCGCCTCGGCCTCGACGGAGACCAGTACGAGCAGGGCGCCGGCGATGTCCTGGGTGGCCGGGCTGTGGTCCCGGGCCAGTCGGAAGGCGGTGGAGGCGGCGTCGACGGCGGGCAGGATCTCACCGGAGACGCGGAGCGAGCGCGCGTACTGGGTGAGGGCCCGCGAGCGCAGCTCGGGCAGCCCGATCTCCTCGCTGACCTCGACGAGTTCCTTGAGGTAGGCGTGTTCGGCGGCCCGTTCGCCGTGCCGGCGCTTCCACTGGGCCAGCAGCCACAGGGCCTGCCAGCGCAGCATCGGGTCCTGGCCGTGCGAGGACTCCAGGGCCTCCGCGAGGAGTTGGCTGTTCTCGTCGGAGTCCAGGGAGGTGGCCAGGGAGAGGCTCTGGGCGAGCGAGGCGGCCCGGGACTCCTCGAAGTCGGCGGGACTGATGCCCAGCTGCCCGGCGAGGTGGGTGACGGCGCGTTCGGTCGGCTGGCGCGCGCCCGACTCCAGGCGTGACAGATAGCCGGTCGACATTCCGTCGCCGGCGAGGGCGGCCTGCGAAAGGCCCCGCTCGGTCCTCAGCTGCTTCAGCCGACGACCGAAGGATGGCTGCTCCAGCACGTGTATGCCCCAACGGTGTGAAGGACTGCGAAGGCTCCGGGCACCGTCTTGCCGCTGCCGTGTCACATGATGCGCTTCTCTTGTGCCAGAGCGTATCCGTGAACAGTGCAGGTTAGCAAGGAAGTGGTGGCCGGGGCCCGCGCTTGTGGACCATGGGGAGGGGCATTTCAGGCAAGGCAGACTCTGGCGTACTGCCGCCAAGGTTGGCAAGTCGTTGCCAAAAGTGGCCCGATTGTCGTACGCTTCTTGGCAACGCCGGGCGGCGGGGCTCCCGAGGGGCCCCGAAGGTCGCGGCATCCGCATGACGACGCCCGGGCGAGTCCCGGACGAGCCCGATCCTCGACGTGCCCGGACGAGCCCGGACGATGCCCATGGGAGTGGCGAAGATGACCCGTGACCGCTCTGCCGTCATCGCCGTGAACGGCGCGTCGGCCGCGACGGCCCCCCCGACCGGGAGCACGGCCGCCGAGGCGGTCGACGAGACCGGCGAGGTGCGGGCGTTCATGTTCCGGGCCTGGGGCGAGCTCCTCGGCTGCGACAGCCTCACCGAGCACTCCGACTTCTTCGCCCGCGGCGGGGACTCCCTGCTGCTGACCCGGCTGGTCCGGCGGATCGGCCGGGAGTTCGGCGTCGCGGTGCAGCTCCACGACATGTCCTGCCGCAACCTCGGCGACCAGGTCCTCCTCGTGGAGGGCATGCGGTCCCGGGCCGGGGCCGGCGTGCGGGACGTACGGGCCTTCCTCGCGGGGGAGTGGGCCCGCCTGCTCGGCTGTGAGGGCACCGAACTCGCCGAGCGCTCGGACTTCTTCGCCCTCGGCGGGGACTCCCTCCTGATGACCCGGCTGGTCCGCCGGGTGGGCCGGGAGTACGGGGTCTCCGTGGCGGTCCACGACATGCTGGCCGCGCCCACCCTCAGCGGTCAGGCCCTGCTCGTCAGCAGCCACCTGACGGCCGCCCCGCGGCTGACCCTCACGATTCCGGGCCGCTCGGCGGCCTGAGCCCGCCGCGGTCCTCCGCCGTCGTCCGCCGTCCTCTTCCGCCGTTTCCCGCAGTTCTCCGCGGGCCGGGTCACCGGTCCCGCGGTTCCCGCGTGTCCGCCCGGGGCGGTTCGGTCCGCCCCGGGTCCTTCGTGCGCGCCCCTCATCCGGCGGCCGGGCCGGTGCCGCCCGCGTTCCCGAACACCGTCTCCAGGAGTTCCCGCGCGGCCCTGGCGAACGGGCCGGCCAGGGACAGTCCGGCGTCGTCCACGTAGTTCAGACCCGCCGTCAGCGTGGTGGCGCCGTCGGGCGTGGAGTACATCAGCGCCGCGTGCCCGGCCGCGCCTCCGTTGTGCGTGAGGACGGTGGCCCCGTCCTCGGTGCGCTGCACCATGATCCCCAACCCGTATCCGGCCTTCGGGTGTGCCTCGTACATCGCGGCGAGCAGCGGGGCGGGCAGCAGCCGGCCGCCCACCAGCGCGGAGACGAACAGGTGCAGGTCCCTCGTGGTGGAGACGAGGTCACCGCCCCCGGAGATCCAGGACGGGTCCTGGCGGGTGACGTCCACCGTCTCGGTGACCCCGCCCTCCTCGTACCGGTAGTAGGCGTGGGCGTGCGGCCCGGGCAGGTCGGAGAGGGTGCCGGGCCGGGCGGGGTCACCGGGCTGGAAGGTCCCGGTCAGTCCCAGCGGGTCCACGATCCGGCGCCGCAGCTCCTCGCCGGAAGGGCGGCCGGTGACCTCCTCCACGAGCAGCCTGGCCAGCACGTAATTGGTGTTGGAGTAGCTCCAGTCCGCCCCCGGCTCGAACCGTGGGGCCTTCGACAGGGCCAGGCGGACCAGCTCCTCCGGCGGTCGGGCGGTGAACCGTCCCTCCACCCACTCCCGACCCTGCCAGACGATGCCCGGCACGATCGTGCCGTCCTCGTAGTACTCACCGGTGAAGTTGAAGATCCCGCTGGTGTGTCCGAGCAGCATCCGGACCGTGATCCGCCGGTCCAGCCCGAACGAGGACAGGTGGTCCGCGACCGGGTCGTCCAGACCGATCCGGCCCTCGGCGACCAGTTGGAGCACGAGGACCGCGGTGAAGGTCTTGGTCGTGCTGCCGATCCGGATCAGGCCGTCCACCGGCGGTGCCGCGGTGCCACCCAGCTCGGCGAGTCCGGCACTGCCGGTCCACTCGCCCCGCCGGTCGTCGACGCGCAGCTGGACCCCGGTGACACCGGCCTCGATGAATCCCCTCATGACGCGGCGCAGTTCGGGACGGTCGTGACGGGTGTCGGTGACGGACGTGGACATGGGATCGGTGCTCCTCGCGGCGTGGTGGGTGTGTGGGTGTGCGGGTGTGCGGTGCGCGGGGGTGGGCGTGCCGCGACCGGACCGTCGGTTCAGACGGTGCGGGCGGAGATGTCGCCGTAGGACGTGGTGGCGCGGATGCGGAGCTCCGGGGCCTCGCCCTGGTTCCGCAGGGCGTTGTGGATCCGGCCGTAGCCGGTGCCGGCGTCCAGGGTGGCGGAGGTGCCGCGGGCCGCGCCGATCGAGATCCGGCCGTGCTCGGTGCGCAGTTCCACCTCGCCGCGGCTGGCCTCGGTGACGGTGATGTCCCCCTTCTGCGTACCGATCTCCGCCGGGCCGCCCAGCCGGCCGACCGCGATGTCACCGGCCATCAGGGACAGCCTGGCCCCCGCGGTCTCGTCGAGCTTCACGGTGCCGTGCGCACCCTCGAAGACCACGTCGCCGAGCCGGCCGACCCCGCGCAGCTCCCCGGCGGCGGTACGGGCCTCCACGCTCGATCCGGCGGGCAGCTGGACCGTCACCTCGACGGCCCCCGAGGCGCCCAGGAAGCGCTTCTCCGGCTGCGGGGCGACGATCCGCAGGACCGCGCCGTCGAAGGCGACCTCGACCTGCTCGGCGGCCTTCACGTCCCGGCTGCGGGACGGGTCCGCCGGGCGGACCTCGACCACGGTGTCCGTGCGGTCCGCGGCGATGAGGCGGACCGGGCCGGCGGGGACGTCCAGGACGACGGCGACCGGGGCGGGGGTGGCGAACTGTTGCATGACGGGCTCCATTGGCATCGGTGCGGCCGGCCGGCCGCTTCGGTGTCTCGTGTGGTGTCGCTGTGTTTCCGACATCACGAACGCTACGTTGCGTTCCCGGTCTCGACAAGCAATCTGTTGCTTGGGTTGAGTGTTTTAGCAGGTCAGGGCTGGCAATTCGTTGCAACGGTTCGAAATTTAACGCAACGTCACTTGACGTTACGTTGCAATGATCTGAGGCTGAACGCACCGTCGGGTCGTATCGCGCGCCCCCTGTCCCGCGCTCGCGGGTCCGGCGGGGCCCGCGGGGCGGAGTTGCCAAAAGCGGGGCGGGTGGGGGCGGGTTGCCAAAGGGGGGCCGAACGGGGGGTGCGACCGGTCTGGCCTGCGGGTTCAGCGGGGGCAGGGAAAGCCGGGTTGTCCGGGACATGCAGGCAAGTTGCCAAAGTCTGGCAAGTGTTTGCCAAGCGGGGTCGGGCTTCGCTAGCGTCCTCGCATCGGACGTCGGAGCCCACACCGGGACCGGCGGAAGAGCACCGCGAAGCCGCGCCCGCGCGTCGCGGCAGACCCCGAGGAGTTCCGATGAGAAGCGCCCTGCACGTCGCCCGGATGTCCGTCGTCGCCGGTCTCTTCGGGATCGTCGCCGTCTTCGCCACCGTGCCGGCCGCCGTGGCCGCCGCCCCCGTCGGCGCGGTCCCCGCGACGACGAACGAGATCGAGTGGCCCTGAAAACCCGTCGGCGACCCACGTCCATGACTCCCTGGCTGCAGTGCACGACGGCACGACCGGACGCCGCACAGCGTCTGGTGTGCTTTCCGCACGCCGGCGGAGTGCCCGCGTTCTACTCCCGCTGGGCCGACGGCCTGCCCGCCACGGAGATCCACGCCGTGCGGTACCCGGGCCGCGCCGAGCGCACCGGAGAACCCTGCGCCACCGACCTGCACGAGACCGCCCGTGAGATCGCCGAGGCCCTGCGCCTCGTCGCCGACCGGCCGCTCGCGCTCTTCGGGCACAGCATGGGAGCGTGGATCGCCTTCGAGACGGCCCGGCTGCTGGAGGCCGACGGCATCACCGTCAGCCACCTCTTCGCCTCCGCCGCCCCGGCCCCCCAGACCCGCACCGCCCCCGATCCGGACGTGCCGCTCGACGACGACGAGCTGACCGCCACCCTGATCGGACTCGGCGGGACCCCGGCGGAACTCCTCGCCGAACCGGTCCTGCTCAAGCTCGTCTTCCCGTACGTCAACGCGGACTTCCGGATGGCCGGACGGTACGTCTACCGGCCCGGGCCCCCGCTCGCCTGCCCCGTCACCACCCTCGTGGGCGCCGACGACCCGGTCGCCGGACCGCACGCCACCGAAGCGTGGTCCCGCCAGACCCGTGGCCCGTACCGCGGCCACACCGTGAAGGGCGACCACTTCTACCTCGCGGAGAAGCCCCCCTTCGACCTGATCCAGGATCTTCTCGCGGGTTGGCCGGAAGGCCGTCGCTGACGGCGGTGACCTGGCTAGAGTCACTGCCGTCGTGACCATGCCAACCGGGACGCGCACCGCGCGATCCCGGGGGCCGCCGAAAGGACGCCGCACATGCCGCACATCCGGATCGACAACGACCTCCCCGGCATCAGCGGCCTCCTGGCCCAGCGCACCGACACCGCCCGCCCCCTGGGGCTGCTGGCGGACGCACTGCTGCGCGCCCCCTCCTCGCTGCCCCCCGGCGAGCGCGAACTCATCGCCGCCTACGTGTCCGAGCTGAACGCCACCCAGTTCTGCTCCGCCTCGCACAGCGCCTTCGCCGCCGCCCAGCTCGACGGCGGCGCCGAACTCGTGGCCGCCGTCCTCAAGGACCCGGACACCGCCGCCGTCTCCCCGAAGCTGCGCGCCCTGCTCAAGGTCGCCGCCGAGGTGCAGGCCGCCGCCCGCCCCGTCGCCGAGGAGACTGTGGCCGCCGCCCGCGCCGCCGGAGCCGACGACACCGACCTGCACGACACCGTGCTCATCGCGGCCGCGTTCTGCATGTACAACCGCTACGTCAACGGTCTCGCCACCGAACTGCCCGCCGACCCCGGCCACTACGACCGGGCCGCCCAGCGGATCGTCACCGAGGGCTACGGACGGGACCGCACCCGGGAAGCCCAGACCTCCGCCTGACCCGACGGAGGCCGAACCCGAAGGGGAAGCCATGGCCGGCCGGAGCAAGTGGACCGCACGGGACGTGCCCGACCAGCACGGCCGGACCGCCGTCGTCACCGGCGCGGGCTCCGGACTCGGCCTCGAACTCGCCCTCGCCCTCGCCCGGAGCGGCGCGCACGTCGTGCTCGCCGTCCGGGACGAGGCGAAGGCCGCCGTGGCCGTGGCCCGCATCCGGGCCGCCGTCCCGGCCGCCGAGACCACCCTCCAACACCTGGACCTCGCCGACCTCGGCTCCGTGCGCGCCGCCGCCAAGGAACTGCGGGAACGCTTCCCCCGGCTCGACCTGCTCGTCAACAACGCGGGCGTCATGTGGACCCCCGACACCCCCGCCACCCGCAGCGCCGAGGGCTTCGAGCGGCAGTTCGCCACCAACCACCTCGGACACTTCGCCCTCACCGGGCTGCTCCTCGACCGGCTGACAGGGACCCCCGGAGCGCGCGTGGTCACCCTCAGCAGCTACCTGCACCGCTTCGGGCGGCTCGGGGCCCCCGACCCCACCGGGCGGCAGAACCGCTACACCGCCTACAACCGCTCCAAACTCGCCAACCTGGTCTTCGCCCTGGAGCTCCAGCGGCGCCTCGCCGAAGCCGGCTCCGACACCCTGTCGCTGGCCGCGCACCCCGGGCTCGCCGACACCGGGCTCGGACGCGAGCTGCCGGCCGCCGTGCGGGCCCTGGCGCCCGTGCTCGGGCCGCTGTTCCTGCAGAGCGCCGAGCGGGGGATGCTGCCCGGGCTGCGGGCCGCGACCGATCCCGCGGTGCGGGGCGGGCAGTACTACGGGCCGCTCGGCATCACCGAGACCCGGGGGTACCCGGGGGTGGTGCGGCCGGGGCGGGCGGCGCGGTCGCGGGACGCGTGGCGGAGGCTGTGGGACGACTCCGAGCGGATCACCGGGGTGCGGTACCGGTTCTGAGGGGCTTTCGGGGGCTCCGCCCCCGGACCCCCGCGCCTCAAACGCCGGCGGGGCTGGATTTTGCCTCCGTCGGCGTTCGGCTGTCCG
>NZ_JBEOSD010000040.1:0-56110 GCF_040302735.1 Streptomyces sp. NPDC097619
CCGACGCCGCCGACGAGGTTGTCGCCGGTGTGCCGGACCGACCCGTCGTTGCTGGTCAGGTGCTGGAAGAAGACCACGTCCACCGGCTGGCCGTCCCCATGGTCCGGGGCTCCCTCAGGACCCGTCCGCGTCCCCGGAGCCCGCTCCGGTACCGGTGCCGCCCGCGCCGAGGTCCAGGCTGAGGGCGGCCGGGGGGCTGGGCTCCTCGATGGCGGCGCGCAGTTCCTTGGCCACGGCCCCGATGTCGGCCCGGCCCAGCTTGGCGGCCTCGACGAGATCGCCCAGGTCCTCCGGGGAGGGCAGGTGCCGGGCCCCGGCCACGCGCAGGTAGGAGCGGGTGGCCGCGGCGGCGTAGAACTCGTTCATCGGCGATTCGAGGGCCGGGCACACCGCGAGGGTGTGCAGGAAGGCCGCCGCCCGCCAGGCGGTGTCGGGGGCGGGCTGTTCCGGTACGAGCACGAGGTCGCTCTGGTGCCGGGCGACCGCCGCCTCGACCCCGGAAGGGTCCCAGACCGCCGGGTCCGAGGGCAGGTGGTGGGCCAGGGCGGTCCAGGCCCACTCCATGGTGATCTTCAATTCCCGAACCGCTCCTGGAAGTAGCCCCAGTGGTCGGCGAACTCCTCTATGCCGGTCAGGAACTTGCGCCTGTCCTCGTCCAGTTCGCGCTCGGTGACCTCGGTGATCAGAGCGGTGACGGTGGTCCCCAGCGCCGCCGCACGCGCCTTGAGGCGGTCGTGGAACTCCTCGTCCAGGCGGATGGTGACGTGTCTCGACATGCCGTTCACCGTACAGCGGGCCCGCTGTACGGGGTACGCGAACCCCCGGAAAACGGCCGGGGGGTGGCCGGGGACACAGCCCCGACCACCCCGTTCCGGACGATCCGCCGCATCCCCGGGACGGGGCGCGGCCGGTGGTGCTACCCGAGCACCGACTACTTGGCGCCGTCGGCGGCCTTCACGAGGGCGTCCTTGGTGACGGCGCCCACGTACACCTTGCCGTCGTCGGTGACGAGGGCGTTGATCACGCGGGTGGAGAAGACCCGGCCGGAGCCGAACTTCCCGGAGACCTTGTCCCCGAGGGCGTCGAGGAACTGCCCGGCCTCCTTGGGGGCGCCCTCGGCCTTGGCGGCCTCGTCGAGGTCGATTCCCTGGCCCGCGTCGATGCGGGCGATGGTGGCCCAGCCCTCGCCGAGCACCTTCACGTCTCCCTTGCCGGGACCCTCGGCGCCGCCCGCCAGGCCCTCCAGGCCGGGCAGGGACTCCAGTGCCTTCAGGCCGGGGGGCAGGGCCTCGGAGCCCTTCGTGCCGTGGTCGGCGCCGGGGCCGCCCTCGGTGACCTTGGTGCCCGCGGGCGGGGTGAAGGCGAAGGTGTCGGCGGCCGGCTTCGAGAAGTCGACCTGGGTGAAGCCGGCGTCCAGGATCGGCTTGCCGCCCTCGGAGGAGAGCACCTGGAAGCGGAGCGGGGTGCCCGTCTTCGCGTCCACCGCGATCCGGACCGACTCCACCGTGGAGCCGGACTGCTTGGGCTTGAGAACCAGCTGGTAGGCGTCCCGGCCCGCGACGCGCGCGGAGTCCCCGACGGTGACCGCGGTGGTCGGGCCGGCGGCCTCGAGGGCTTCCTCGGCGAACTGCTTGGGGGTGCCCGCCAGGCGGTCGGCGGTCTTGTGCTCCTTGCCCTTGCCGGTGCCGGCGCCCTCGGGGGCCTTCTCGTGGAAGACCTCCTTGGAGCTGCTGTCGTAGGCCCAGACCTCGGAGCCGTTGTGGATGAGGGAGTACTCGTCCTTGCCGTCGAGGAAGGTGAGCTTCTGCCGCTCGGGGCCGTCGGCGGCCACCTTGACGGTGTGGGTGCCGGAGGCCAGCTTGGTCAGCTTCTCCTGCGGGTCGGCGGAGCCGCCGGTCACACCGCCGCCGCCGAGCAGGCCGGAGGCGAAGGAGGGCAGGCCCAGGTCGGTGGAGATCCGGGCGGTGCCGGAGAGCTGCTCGGTGTCGGAGGCGGCGATCTTCTCGATGAGCTGCTGCGCGGTCAGCTTCGGGAGGTCCGGGCTGCCGGCGTTGGCCATGGCCGGGACCATCGCGATGGTGGCCGCGGCGACGCCCGCCACCGCCACGGGGACGACGTACCGTGCGGCCTTGCGGCGGCCCGCACGGAGGTCCTCGACCGCCTCGGGGCCGTCGGTCGGAATCTGTGCGTTCGGTGCCATGTCTTCCCTGCCTCCAGTGTCCACGGCGGCGACCCACCCGCTACGGGTCGGTTCCTTCCCCCCGTGCCGCCTTCGTCACCCGATCTGGTGGGGATGGTGGATCCATCTGACCAAATCGGGCGCCGGGAAGCGTCAGCCCCCGGGCCCAACTCCGCGTACGACCCTGGGATGACACGAAGCGCCCCCGACCCGGGGCGTCCCGTAGGGGACGGATCGGGGCCGGAGGCGCGCCGCGGTGGAGCGGGAGGGGCGGCGCCGGCCACGGCCCGGGAGGGATCAGCCGGCGCGGTGCACCACGGCGTCGCACAGCTCGGTCAGCGCCGCCTTGGCGTAGCAGTCGGGCAGCGGGGCCAGGGTGGCCCGGGCCTCCTCCGCGTACCGCACGGTGTCCCGGCGGGCCTGCGCCAGCGCCGGGTGGGCGCGGAGCCGGGTGAGGGCCTCGGCGTGCCGGGCGTCGTCGGTGAGGTCGGAGTCGAGGAGGGCCAGGAGGTCGAGGTCCTCGGCGAGCCCGTGCTTGGCGGCGGCCTCCCGGAGCCGGAGGACCGGCAGGGTCGGGATGCCCTCGCGCAGGTCGGTGCCGGGGGTCTTGCCGGACTCGTGGGAGTCGGAGGCGATGTCGAGGACGTCGTCGGCGAGCTGGAAGGCCAGGCCGAGCCGCTCCCCGTACTGGGTGAGGATGTCGACCACGCTCTCGTCGGCCCCGGACATCATGGCGCCGAAGCGACAGGAGACCGCCACCAGGGAGCCGGTCTTGCCGGCCATCACGTCGAGGTAGTGCTCGATCGGGTCGCGGCCGTCGCGCGGACCCGCGGTCTCCAGGATCTGGCCGGTGACCAGCCGCTCGAACGCCTCGGCCTGGATCCGTACCGCTTCGGGGCCCAGGTCCGCAAGGATGTGCGAGGCCCGCGCGAAGAGGAAGTCACCCGTCAGGACGGCGACGGAGTTGCCCCAGCGGGCGTTGGCGCTCGGCACGCCGCGGCGCACCGCGGCCTCGTCCATGACGTCGTCGTGGTACAGCGTGGCCAGGTGGGTGAGCTCGACGACCACGGCGGAGGGCACGATCCGCGGGGCGTAGGGGTCTCCGAACCGGGCAGCGAGCATCACCAGCAGCGGGCGGAAGCGCTTGCCGCCCGCGCGCACCAGGTGCTGGGCCGCCTCGGTGATGAAGGGGACATCGCTCTTGGTGGCTTCGAGCAGACCCTCCTCGACGGCGGCCAGTCCTGCCTGGACATCGGTTTCGAGAGCCTGGTCCCGCACGCTGAGTCCGAACGGCCCGACGACGGTCACGAGGGGTACTCCTGTCTGCTGACGATCACACGGTTTGTCGATGTGTCGCTGCCATCACTCAAGTCAGCGTATCCGGTCCATTTTCGATCACGGAGCGCACCCGGGCGGCACCGCCCGCGCACTGCCCGAAGGGCCCCGGTATGTTCGGGTGGAGTCGATACGAACCGGAGAGACCCTTTTGTCCAGAACAAAGGCCGATCCCGACCCGAACGACCCGGAGGCGGACCAGCCGCCGCCGGGCGACGACCACGCCTTCCTCGGACACCCCCGCGGCCTCGCCACCCTGTCCGGGCTGGAGGTGTGGGAGCGGTTCTCGTTCCTCGGCATGCAGGCCATCCTGGTCCTCTACTTCGCCGACACGGTGGCGAACGGCGGCCTCGGGATGGACCCCGGCACCGCGGCCTCCGTCTCGGCGGCGTACGGGACCATGGTCTACCTCGTCTCCGTCGCCGGCGGCTGGCTCGCCGACCGGATCCTCGGTTCCTACCGCGCCGTCCTGTGGGGCGGCGTCCTGATCGCCTGCGGCCACTACGCCATGGCCGTCCCCACCGCCGCCATGACCTGGGTCGGACTCGGCCTGATCAGCGCGGGCACCGGCCTGCTGAAGCCGAACGTCGCCACCATGGTCGGCAAGCTCTACCGCACCGACGACGAGCGGCGCGACGCCGGATTCGCCCTCTACTACATGGGCATCAACATCGGCGCCTTCGCCGGCCCGCTCATCACCGCCTGGCTCGGCGAGCACGAGGGCTGGCACTGGGGCTTCTCCGCCGCCGCCGTGGGCATGACCGCGGGCCTCGTCCAGTACGTGCTGGGCCGCCGCCACCTGGCCGGGCGCAAGCACTCCGCCGAGTTCCCGTTGGCCCCGGACACCCTGCGGCGCACCGTGCGGGCGCTCGTGGCGGGCCTGCTGGCCGTCGCCGCCCTGTGCTGGCTGCTGGCGGCCGCCGGATGGCTGACCATGGACCGGTTCGTGGACCTGCTCACCCTGATCTCGGTGATCGCCCCGGCGGTCTACTTCACGGTGATGTTCCGCAGCCCCCGGGTCACCCCGGAGGAACGCGGCCGGCTCCGCCCCTACCTGGTGCTGTTCCTGGCCTCGGTGGCCTTCAACTTCATCCTCTTCCAGGCGTACTCGACGATGATGCTGCTGGCCTCGACGAACGCCCGGACCACCATCCTCGGCTTCGACTTCCCCGCCGGCTGGTACGCCTCCGCCCTCGGCGCCTTCGAGGTGGCGCTCGCCCCCGTGGTGGCCGCCCTGTGGGCCCGGATGGGCCCCCGCCAGCCGCACGCCTCCAACAAGATCGCCATCGGGGTGGTCCTCGGCGGCCTGTCCTTCCTGCTGATGGTGCTGCCCACGTCCGGGCACGCGGACGACACCTACAAGATGGCCGCCTGGTGGATCGTCGGCTCCTACCTGCTGCTGGGCCTCGGCGACGTGCTCCTGGAGACCTCCGGCATGTCCGCCACCTCCAAGCTCGCCCCCAAGGCGTTCAGCAGCCAGACCATGGCCCTGTGGTTCCTGTCGCTGGCCCTCGCCAACGGCATCCAGGCCCAGGTGGTCAAGGTCTACGACGAGGTCTCCCACCCCGTGTACTTCGGGGTCAACGGCGCCGTGGCCGTCGCCGTCGGCCTCGCCGTGATCGCCCTCGCGCCGTGGCTGCGGCGCACCATGCACCCCGTCCACTGACGCCCGAGGCCCCCCATGACCGACGAGCACGCCCGCCCGACCACCGACCGGGCCGCCGCCCCCACCCCGACCGTCCGCACCGTCTTCCCCTACGGGACCACCCAGGAGGACCTGCGGATCCCGATGCCCGACGGCACCGAGCTGTACGCGCGGATCTGGCGGCCGGTGACCGACGCCCCCGTCCCCGCCCTGCTGGAGTACCTGCCCTACCGCCTCACCGACTGGACGGCCCCCCGGGACCGGCAGCGCCACCCCTGGTACGCGGGCCACGGCTACGCCTCCGTCCGCGTGGACGTCCGCGGCCACGGCAACAGCGGCGGCCGCCCCGGCGACGAGTACGACGCCCGCGAACTGGCCGACGGGGTGGCCGTCGTGGAATGGCTGGCCGCGCAGCCCTGGTGCAGCGGGAACGTCGGCATGTTCGGGATCTCCTGGGGCGGGTTCAACTCCCTCCAGATCGCCGCGCTCGCCCCGGAGCCGCTGAAGGCGGTCGTCACCGTCTGCTCCACCGACGACCGCTATGACAACGACGTGCACTACATGGGCGGATCGGTCCTCGCGGTGGACATGCACGCCTGGGCGGCCACCATGCTCGCCTTCGCCTCCCGCCCGCCGGACCCCGCGTACGCCGGGGACGGCTGGCGCGAGCGGTGGCTGGACCGCCTGGAGGCCGTGGAACCCCTCGTGCACACCTGGCTGGCCCACCAGACCCGGGACGCCTACTGGCGGCACGGCAGCGTCTGCGAGGACTACGGGGCCCTCCGCGCCGCCGTCCTCGCCGTCGGCGGCTGGCACGACCCCTACCGCGACACCGTGCTGCGGCTGGCCGAGCACCTGCCCCGGGACCGGGTCCGCGGCATCATCGGCCCCTGGTCCCACCAGTACCCCGACCGCGGACTGCCCCCCGGCCCCGCCATCGGCTTCCTCCAGGAGACGCTGCGCTGGTGGGACCACTGGCTCAAGGGCGTGGACAACGGGGTCATGGAGGAACCCCTGCTCCGCTCCTGGATCAGCTCCTCCCACCCCCCGGCCACCACCTACGAAGTGCTGCCCGGCCGCTGGGTCGCCGACCCCGCCTGGCCCTCCCCGCAGATCACCCCGGTGGAGTACGGGCTCCGCGGCGGCCCCGTCACCGTGGCCTCCCCCCAGCACACCGGACTCGACGCGGGCCGCTTCTTCCCCTTCGGCAACGACGCCGACCTGCCCCCCGACCAGCGCGAGGAGGACGCCAAGTCCGCCTGCTTCGAGTTCCCCGTCCCCGAGGACGGCCCGCCGGTGGAGATCCTCGGCCGGCCGCGGGTCCGCGCCCGGCTGCGCATGGACGTCCCGCACGGGCAGGTCGTCGCCCGGCTCTGCGACATCGCCCCCGACGGCTCCTCCACCCTGGTCACCCGCGGGGTCCTCAACCTCTCCGCCCGGCACGGCCGCGACCGGGCCGTCTCCTGGCCGCCCGGGGCCACCGAGGACGTGCTGTTCGAGCTGAACGGCATCGGGCACGCCTTCGCCCCCGGCCACCGGATCCGGCTCGCCCTGTCCTCCGCGTACTGGCCGTGGATCTGGCCCCGCGCCGGGTCCGAGGCGGGCTGGACCCTCGACCCCGCGGGCAGCTCCCTGGAGCTCCCCGTGCGCACCCCCTCCCCCGCCGACGACCGGGTCGCCTTCGAGGGCCCCGAGCAGTCCGCGCCGCTCGGCGTCTCCTACCCCGAGACCCTGGACGGGCCCGGACCCGAACGGCTCGTGGTCCGGGACGTGGCCGCCGGGGAGTGGCGGCTGGAGGTCGACCCCCGGTACGGCGGCACCCGGGTCTACCCGGACGGGCTGGAGTTCTCCGAGGACGCCCGCGAGACCTACACCGTCCGGGACGGGGACCCGCTCTCCGCCCGGACCCGCTCCGAGTGGCGGATCAGGCTGCACCGGCCCGACCGGGGCTGGGACACCTCCGTGGAGACCCGCTCCGAGATCGGCTGCACCGAGGGCGCCTTCGTGACCACCGACGAGGTGGTCTGCCGGGAGGGCGAAGAGGTGGTCTTCCACCGCACCTGGGAACGCCGCATCCCTCGCGAGGCGGGCTGAGGGCACCGCCGGGACGGGAAGGGGCGGGTGGCCGCGGCGGCTCCCCGCCACGGGTGGCCGGCCGCGGCGGCTCCCGCCCCGGCCCGGGCCGGGCCGGGCCGGGGCCTCGGGAGGCGGGCCCCCTCCGGAGTCGGCCCGCCTCAGGGATAGAGCCGGTTCAGGACCGCCGCGACCCCGTCCTCCTCGTTCGAGAGCGTGATCTCGTCCGCGACGGCCTTCAGCTCCGCGTGGGCGTTGGCCATGGCCACCCCGTGCGCCGCCCACGCGAACATCGGCAGGTCGTTCGGCATGTCCCCGAAAGCGATCGCCGACCCCGCCGACAGGCCCAGCTCGGCCGCCGCCAGCGCCAGGCCGCCCGCCTTGTCGATGCCGTGCGGCTGGAGCTCCACCGTGTGCTCCCCGGCCATCGTGACGTTGACCAGGTCCCCGGCCACCGCCCGCGCCGTCCGCGTCAGTTCGTCGTCCGACAGCAGCGGGTGCTGGATCAGCACCTTGTTGATCGGCTCCGACCACAGGTCCCCGCGCCGGGGCACCCGGACCGTCGGCAGGTGCGGATGCCACATCCGGTAGCCCGGCCCTATCAACATCTCCGCGTCCACGCCCTCGCGGTTCACCGCCGCGTACAGCTCGCCGGTCTCCGCCTCGATCTTGCCGAGGGCCAGGTCCGCCAGCTCCCGGTCCATCGGCACCGAGTGCAGCATCCGGCCGGCGGCCGCGTCGTAGACCTGGGCCCCCTGTCCGCACACCGCCAGACCGGTGTACCCGAGGCCGTCGAGGACGTGCCGGACCTGCGGTACGGGGCGCCCGGTGACCACGATGTGCTCCGCGCCCGCAGCGCGCGCCCGCGCGAGCGCCGTCCGGGAGCCGGGGGACACGAAATCCCCGGCACAGAGCAGGGTTCCGTCGAGGTCGGTGGCGATCAAGGCGTAGGACACCCGCCAAGGATACGGACCCCTCGGTACAAGTCTGATAAATGGGACCCGAATTCGGCCTCCCGCACGCCCCACCGGCCACGTAACGTGTCGTCTCGCACTGTGCTCCCCCGGGCCACCCCCGGAAGACGTGGAAATGAGGCTGCACCCCATGCCCCAGCAGAGCCCCCTCGACCTCCCCGAGGGCGACCCGTTCGGGCCGCACAACCTCCCCTACGGCGTGTACACCAAGACCGGCGAGGAGCGGCGCCGGATCGGCGTACGCCTGGGCGCGCACGTGCTGGACGCGGGAGCGGCCGCCACCGCCCTCGGCTCGGCGCACGCCGGGCCGCTCTCCGCGCCCTCCCTGAACCCGCTGCTCGCCGCGGGCCGCCCCGTCTGGTCCGAGGTCCGGGCCGAGCTGGCCTCCTGGGTCACCGACCCGGCGCACCGCGCCACCGTCGAGCCCCTGTTCACGCCCCTGGACGAGGTGACCCTGCACCTGCCGTACGAGGTCGCCGACTACGTGGACTTCTACGCCAGCGAGCACCACGCCACCAACGTGGGCCGCATCTTCCGCCCCGACGGCGAGCCGCTCACCCCCAACTGGAAGCACCTGCCGATCGGCTACCACGGCCGCTCCGGCACCATCGTGGTCTCCGGCACCGAGGTGGTCCGCCCCTCCGGCCAGCGCAAGGCCCCCACCGACCCGGCGCCGGTGTTCGGCCCCAGCGTCAAGCTCGACATCGAGGCCGAGGTCGGCTTCGTCGTCGGCACGCCCTCCGAGCACGGCCGCCCGGTGCCCCTGGGCTCCTTCGAGGACCACGTCTTCGGCCTCTTCCTCCTCAACGACTGGTCCGCCCGCGACCTCCAGGCCTGGGAGTACGTGCCCCTCGGCCCCTTCCTCGGCAAGTCCTTCGCCACCTCCGTCTCCGCCTGGGTCACCCCGCTGGAGGCCCTGGACGCGGCCCGCACCGCCCCGCCCGCCCGGGACTTCCCGCTGCTGCCCTACCTCGACGACGCCGACGCCCGCCCCGGCGGCTTCGACCTGCGGATCACCGTGCAGATCAACGGGCAGGAGGTGGCCGCCCCGCCCTTCGCCACCATGTACTGGACCGCCGCCCAGCAGCTCGCCCACATGACCGTCAACGGCGCCTCCCTGCGCACCGGCGACGTGTACGGCTCCGGCACCGTCAGCGGCCCCGAGACCGACCAGCGCGGCTCCCTGCTGGAGCTGACCTGGAACGGTCGGGACGCCATCGAGCTGACCGACGGCAAGCGGACCTTCCTGGAGGACGGGGACACCGTCACCCTGACCGCCTGGGCCCCCGGCCCCGACGGCACCCGCATCGGCCTCGGCGAGGTCAGCGGCCGGATCGCCCCGGCGGTCTGAGTCCCGCCCCACACCGCCGCGCGCACGGGCCCGCCCCCGGTCTCCGGGTGCGGGCCCGCCGCGTCCGCGTGATGGTGGGAGGTGGCGCGGGCCGGCACGGGCCCGCGCGGACCCGCACGAGAGGCGATGCGTCGATGCGACACCTCAAGGCAGTCCTCACCGGCGCGGCCACGGCCTGTCTGATCCTGACCGCCGTCCCCGCGCACGCCGCCGAGAGCCCCTCCCCCTCCCCCTCGCCCTCCGTCGGCGGCACCGCCGGGGAGCACGTCCTCGACCTCGGCCGGGCCCACCTGGCCACGCTGAAGTACACGGACGAGGCGGCCGCGGTCCGGGACGGCTACGTGGCCGACACCGTGTGCGCCGCCGACCCCGAGGGCTCGGGCGCCATGGGCTACCACTACGTCAAGGAGTCCCTGATCGGCTCGGTGGACCCGACGAAACCCGCCGCGCTCGTGTACGGCACCGAGAAGGGCCCCGACGGCAAGCGGAAGCTCCTCGCCCTGGAGTGGCTGGTCCCCGACGAGGACCAGGACCTCACGACCGCCGGCGACCGCCCCGAACTCTTCGGCCTCGGCTTCGACGGCCCCATGCCCGGCCACTCCCCCGGCATGCCCGTCCACTACGACCTCCACGCCTGGGCCTACGAACCCAACCCCAGCGGCTACTTCAAGCCCTGGAACCCGAACGTCACCTGCCCCCCGGGCTCCACGACCCCGCCCACGACCCCGCCCGCGAGCCCCTGACACGGACCACCAACACCCGGCTGACGTTCACACGTGCGGGCGGCCCTCCCCGGATCCCCGGCGATACGCTGGACGGACTCGCGAGACTCCGTCGCATGGGAGCACTCGCGAGACTCCGTCGCATGGGAGCACTACCGATGAGCGTCGATCCCGAGATCCCCGAGCCGGAGACCGCATACCACTGGCCGGTCCCGCCCGAGGGCGGCTGGACCGCCGACGACCTGGACACGCTTCCGGACCTGCCTCCGCACACGGAGCTGATCGACGGGAGCCTCGTCTTCGTGAGTCCGCAGACTCTGTTCCACATGCGTGCCATCAGCTTCTTCGAATGGCAGCTGCATTCGCTCGTCCCCGGCGAGTACGACGTGCTCCGCGAGTTCACCATCGACCTGGACCGGCAGAACCGGCCCGAGCCGGACGTCATCGTGGTCGCCGCGGGCGACGTGGCGGACGACCCCGCCATGACCCGGCTGTCCGCCGCCTCGGTGCTGCTCGCCATCGAAGTGGTCTCACCGGAATCGGTGGGCCGGGACCGCGAGGTCAAGCCGCTCAAGTACGCCAAGGCCGGCATCGCGCACTACTGGCGCGTGGAGAACGAGGGCGGGCGCGCCGTCGTGTTCGTCTTCGAACTGGAGCCCACCACCGGCCGCTACGTGGCCACCGGCATCTTCCGCGACCGCCTCAAGGTCCCCGTGCCCTTCCCCCTCGACCTCGACCTGGCCGAGATCACCGCCAAACGGCGCGGCTGACCCGCCCCGCCCACGCCGAAGGGCCCGGCCCCCTCACGAAGAGGGGGCCGGGCCCTTCCGGTGTTCCGTCCGGGGCCGGTCAGCGGGCGAAGACGCTCGCCTGACCCGCCAGGTCCAGGAAGTACTGCGGGGCCACGCCCAGCACCACCGTGACCGCCACGCCCACCGCGATGGTGACCATGGTCAGCGGGGACGGGACCGCCACCGAGGGGCCGTCGGCCTTCGGCTCGCTGAAGAACATCAGCACGATCACCCGCACGTAGAAGAACGCGGCGATCGCCGAGGAGATCACGCCGACCACGACCAGCGCGCCCGCGCCGCCCTCCGCGGCCGCCTTGAACACCGCGAACTTCCCGGAGAACCCGGAGGTCAGCGGAATGCCCGCGAAGGCCAGCAGGAACACCGCGAACACCGCCGCCACCAGCGGCGAACGCCGCCCCAGCCCCGCCCACTTGGACAGGTGGGTGGCCTCGCCGCCCGCGTCCCGCACCAGGGTCACCACCGCGAAGGCGCCGATGGTCACGAAGGAGTACGCCACCAGGTAGAAGAGGACCGAGGAGACCCCCTCCTCCGAGGTCGCGATCACACCGGCCAGGATGAACCCGGCGTGCGCCACCGAGGAGTACGCCAGCAGCCGCTTCACGTCGGTCTGCGTGACCGCGATGACCGCGCCCGCCAGCATCGTGACGATCGCGACCCCCCACATCACCGGCCGCCAGTCCCAGCGCAGCCCCGGCAGGGCCACGTACAGGAGGCGGAGCAGGGCGCCGAAGGCCGCGACCTTCGTGGCCGCCGCCATGAACCCGGTGATCGGGGTCGGGGCGCCCTGGTACACGTCCGGGGTCCACATGTGGAAGGGCACCGCGCCCACCTTGAACAGCAGGCCCATCAGGAGCAGCGCCGCGCCGATCAGCAGCAGCGCGTCGTTGCCCATGGTCCCGGCGAGGGCGGGGTCCACGCTGGTGACCGTGCCGTCGACCACGTCCGCGATCCGGGCGTACGAGACCGAGCCCGCGTAGCCGTAGATCAGGGCGATGCCGAAGAGCAGGAAGGCCGAGGAGAAGGCGCCCAGCAGGAAGTACTTGACCGCGGCCTCCTGCGACAGCAGCCGCCGCCGGCGGGCGAGGGCGCACAGCAGGTAGAGCGGGAGGGAGAAGACCTCCAGGGCCACGAACAGCGTCAGCAGGTCGTTGGCCGCCGGGAAGATCAGCATGCCGGCGATGGCGAACAGGGCCAGCGGGTAGACCTCGGTCGTCGCGAACCCGGCCCGGACCGCCGCCTTCTCGCTGTCGCTGCCGGGCACCGAGGCCGCCTGCGCGGCGAAGGAGTCGGCCCGACCGGAGGAGGCGGCATCCGCCGCCGCCCCCTCGGCCGCCAGGTGCCCGGTGTGGTCCAGCCGGCGCTCGGCGAAGGTGAACACCGCCACCACCGAGGCCAGCAGGATGGTGCCCTGGAGGAACAGGGAGGGCCCGTCCACCGCGATGGCGCCCATCGCGGCGATCCGCGCCTTGGTCGAGCCGTACCCGCCCGCCGCCAGCCCGACCACGGCCGCGAAGGCCGAGGCGATGGCGGCGACGGTGAGGAACACCTGAACCACGTAACGGGACCGGCGCGGGACGAACGCCTCGACGAGGACGCCGAGGATGGCCGCCCCGAGCACGATGAGGATCGGCGCGAGCTGCGCGTACTCGATGTGCGGGGCCGGGATCCGCTCGACCGGGTCGGCGGCGAGGGCGGCCCAACGGGCCGCGGCCTCGGGGACAGCTGCGGTGATCACTTCGCCGCCTCCACCTCGGGCTCGGGGTCGTGCTGCTGCACGTCGGACAGGGTGTGCGTGACCGCCGGGTTGACGATCTCCGTGAGCGGCTTCGGGTACACCCCGAGGCCGATCAGCAGGGCGATCAGCGGGGCCACGACCAGCAGTTCACGGGCCTTCAGATCGGGCATGGCCCGGATCTCCTCCGGCACCGGACCGGTCATGGTCCGCTGGTACAGCACCAGGGTGTACAGCGCCGCCAGCACGATGCCGACGGTCGCGATGATCCCGGCCACCGGGTAGCGGGAGAAGGTGCCCACCAGGACCAGGAACTCACTGACGAAGGGCGCGAGCCCCGGCAGCGACAGGGTGGCGAGGCCACCGATCAGGAAGGTGCCCGCGAGCACCGGGGCCACCTTCTGCACGCCGCCGTAGTCGGCGATGAGCCGGGAGCCGCGGCGCGAGATCAGGAACCCGGCCACCAGCATCAGGGCGGCCGTGCTCAGCCCGTGGTTCACCATGTACAGCGTGGCCCCGGACTGCCCCTGGGAGGTCATCGCGAAGATGCCCAGGATGATGAAGCCGAAGTGCGAGATGGAGGCGTAGGCCACCAGCCGCTTGATGTCCCGCTGGCCCACCGCGAGCAGCGCCCCGTAGACGATGCTGATCAGCGCCAGCACCAGCACCACCGGGGTGGCCCACTTGCTGGCCTCCGGGAACAGGCCCAGGCAGAAGCGGAGCATCGCGAAGGTGCCGACCTTGTCGACCACCGCCGTGATGAGGACCGCGACCGGGGCCGTGGCCTCGCCCATGGCGTTCGGCAGCCAGGTGTGCAGCGGCCACAGCGGGGCCTTCACCGCGAAGGCGAAGAAGAAGCCGAGGAACAGCAGGCGTTCGGTGTTGGTGGCCATGTCCAGCTCGCCCGCCGCACGGGCCGCGGCGATCTCCTGGAGCGAGAAGCTCCCGGCGACCACGTACAGCCCGATCACCGCGGCCAGCATGATCAGACCGCCGGCCAGGTTGTAGAGGAGGAACTTCACCGCCGCGTACGAGCGCTGCGTGGCGGCGTTCTCGTCGCTGCCCGCGTGGGCCCGGTCCCCGAAGCCGCCGATGAGGAAGTACATCGGGATCAGCATGGCTTCGAAGAAGATGTAGAAGAGGAACACGTCCGTGGCGGCGAAGGAGATGATCACCATCGCCTCGACCATCAGGATCAGGGCGAAGAAGCCCTGGGTCGGACGCCACCGGGTGGACGAGGTCTCCAGCGGGTCGGCGTCGTGCCAGCCCGCCACGATCACGAAGGGGATCAGCAGCGCGGTCAGCGCGATCAGCGCCACCCCGATGCCGTCGACGCCCAGCTCGTACCGGACGCCGAAGTCCGCGATCCAGGAGTGCGACTCGGTCAGCTGGTAGCGGTCGCCGCCCGGATCGAAGCGGACCGCGACCACCGCGGCCAGCGCCAGCGTGCCCAGGGACACCAGCAGCGCCAGCCACTTGGCGGCGGACCGGCGGGCGGCCGGGACGGCCGCGGTCAGGACCGCGCCCGCCGCGGGCAGCACGGCCGTGGCCGTCAGAAGCGGGAAACTCATCTCACACCGCCCTCATCAGCAGGGCCGCGGCGACCAGGACCGCCGTGCCCCCGAACATCGAGACCGCGTAGCTGCGGGCGTAGCCGTTCTGCAGCTTGCGGAGCCGGCCGGAGAGACCGCCGACCGAGGCGGCCGTGCCGTTGACCACGCCGTCGACCAGGGTGTGGTCCACGTACACCAGCGAACGGGTCAGGTGCTCCCCGCCGCGGACCAGGACCACGTGGTTGAAGTCGTCCTGGAAGAGGTCGCGCCGGGCCGCTCGGGTCAGCAGCGAACCCCGGGGGGCCACCACCGGCACCGGCTTCCGGCCGTACTGGGCCCAGGCCGCGCCGACCCCGAGGACCATCACCACGACCGTGGAGGCCGTGATGGCCGCCGCGCTCAGCGGGGGGTGTCCGTGCTCGAACTCCGTCACCGGCTTGAGCCAGTTGACGAAGGCGTCGCCCCAGCTGAACAGACCGCCGGCGAACACCGACCCGAAGGCCAGCACCACCATCGGGAGCGTCATGGACTTCGGCGACTCGTGCGGGTGCGGCTCGTTGCCCTCGGCGTCCGGCTGCCAGCGCTTCTCACCGAAGAAGGTCAGCAGCATGACCCGGGTCATGTAGTAGGCGGTGATCGCGGCGCCCAGCAGGGTGACCGCGCCGAGGATCCAGCCCTCGGTGCCGCCCTTCGCGAAGGCCGCCTCGATGATCTTGTCCTTGGACCAGAAGCCGGACAGGCCGGGGAAGCCGATGATGGCCAGGTAGCCGAGGCCGAAGGTGACGAAGGTGACCGGCATGTACTTCCGCAGGCCGCCGTAGCGGCGCATGTCCACCTCGTCGTTCATGCCGTGCATGACCGAACCGGCCCCGAGGAACAGCCCCGCCTTGAAGAAGCCGTGGGTGACCAGGTGCATGATCGCGAAGGCGTAGCCGATGGGGCCGAGGCCCGCGGCCAGGATCATGTAGCCGATCTGCGACATCGTGGAGCCCGCCAGGGCCTTCTTGATGTCGTCCTTCGCGCAACCGACGATCGCACCGAAGAGGAGCGTGACCGCGCCGACCACGGTGACCACCAGCTGGGCGTCCGGGGAGGCGTTGAAGATCGCCCCGGAGCGGACGATCAGGTACACGCCCGCCGTGACCATGGTGGCCGCGTGGATCAGGGCCGAGACCGGGGTCGGGCCCTCCATCGCGTCCCCGAGCCAGGACTGCAGCGGCACCTGGGCCGACTTGCCGCAGGCCGCCAGCAGCAGCATCAGCCCGATCGCGGTCAGCGTGCCCTCGGAGGTCTCCCCCACGGCCCCCAGCACCTCGCCGAAGGCGAAGGTCCCGAAGGTGGTGAACATCAGCATGATCGCGATCGACAGGCCGATGTCGCCGACCCGGTTGACCAGGAACGCCTTCTTCGCCGCGGTGGCCGCGCTGGGCTTGTGCTGCCAGAACCCGATCAGCAGGTACGAGGCCAGGCCCACGCCCTCCCAGCCGAAGTACAGCAGGAGGTAGTTGTCGGCGAGGACCAGCAGCAGCATCGCCGCGAGGAAGAGGTTCAGGTAGCCGAAGAAGCGGCGCCTGCGCTCGTCGTGCTCCATGTAGCCGATGGAGTACACGTGGATGAGCGTGCCCACCCCGGAGATGAGCAGGACGAAGGTCATCGACAGCTGGTCCAGCTGGAAGGCGATGTCCGCCTGGAAGCCCTCGACGGGGATCCAGCTGAACAGGTGCTGGGACAGCGTCCGGTCGTCGCCGTCCCGACCCAGCAGGTCGGCGAACAGCACCACCGCGATGCCGAAGGAGGCGGCGGCGAGCAGGGTGCCCAGCCAGTGGCCAACCCGGTCGAGGCGGCGGCCGCCGCAGAGCAGCACCGCCGCTCCGAGCAGGGGCGCCGCCACCAGCAGCGCAATCAGATTCTCCACGGTGAACGCCCCTTACAGCTTCATCAGGCTGGCGTCGTCGACCGAGGCCGAGTGGCGGGTACGGAACAGGGACACGATGATCGCGAGGCCGACCACGACCTCCGCGGCGGCGACCACCATCACGAAGAAGGCGATGATCTGGCCGTCGAGGTTGCCGTGCATGCGGGAGAACGTCACCAGGGCCAGGTTGCAGGCGTTGAGCATGAGCTCCACGCACATGAACAGCACGATGGCGTTCCGCCGGACCAGGACGCCCGCGGCACCGATGGTGAACAGCAGGGCGGCCAGGTAGAGGTAGTTGACCGGGTTCACTTCGCCGCCTCCTCACGGCCGAGGCGCTCCGCGGAGCGCTGCTCCAGGGCCTTCAGGTCGCTCAGTGCCTCCGGGGACACGTCGCGGATCTGACCGCGGGCCCGCAGGGTCTGGTTGACCGTCAGCTCGGACGGGGTGCCGTCGGGCAGCAGACCGGCCACGTCCACGGCGTTGTGCCGGGCGTAGACGCCGGGCGCGGGCAGCGGGGTGACCTGCTTGCCCTCGCGGACCCGCCGTTCGGCCTGCTCGCGCTGGGTGGCGGCGCGCTCGGTGCGCTCGCGGTGGGTGAGCACCATCGCGCCGACCGCCGCCGTGATGAGCAGGGCGCCGGTGAGCTCGAAGGCGAACACGTACTTGGTGAAGATCAGCTCGGCCAGGGCCTCGACGTGTCCGCCGGAGTTGACCCGGCCGAGTCCGTTGAAGGTCTTCAGGCCGGCGTTACCGATGCCGCCGATCAGCAGGACGCCGAAGCCGAGGCCGCACAGCAGGGCCAGCCGGCGCTGCCCCTTCAGGGTCTCCTTGAGGGAGTCCGCGGCGGTGACGCCGACGAGCATCACCACGAAGAGGAACAGCATCATGATGGCGCCGGTGTAGACGACGACCTGGACGATGCCCAGGAAGTAGGCGCCGTTGGCGAGGTAGAACACCGCCAGGATGATCATCGTGCCGGCCAGCGACAGGGCGCTATGCACGGCCCGCTTGAGCAGGATGGTGCTCAGCGCGCCGATGACGGCCACGGTGCCGAGGATCCAGAACTGCACCGCCTCGCCGGTGGAGGTGGTCGAGGCGGCGGCCGCGATCGCGCTCACGCCTGTACCTCCTCGGGCTTCCCGGCGCCGGTGGCGTCGGAGGCGTCGGAGGGGTCGGCGGGGGTCTCGCCCTGGGAGACGGCGGTCTGGCGGACCGTGTCGGGGGCGGCCGCGGTGACGAGGCCGCGGTAGTAGTCCTGCTCGTCGGTGCCGGGGTGGATGGCGTGCGGGCTGTCCACCATGCCCTCGGTGAGTCCGACCAGCAGCTGCTCCTTGGTGTAGATGAGCGACTGGCGGCTGGAGTCGGCGAGTTCGAACTCGTTGGTCATGGTGAGGGCGCGGGTGGGGCAGGCCTCCACGCAGAGCCCGCAGAGGATGCAGCGGGCGTAGTTGATCTGGTAGACGCGGCCGTAGCGCTCGCCCGGGGAGTAGCGCTCCTCCTCGGTGTTGTCCGCGCCCTCCACGTAGATGGCGTCGGCCGGACAGGCCCAGGCGCACAGCTCGCACCCGATGCACTTCTCCAGGCCGTCGGGGTGGCGGTTGAGCTGGTGCCGCCCGTGGAAGCGGGGGGCGGTGGTCTTCGGCTGCTCCGGGTACTGCTCGGTCAGCCGCTTCTTGAACATGGCCTTGAAGGTCACGCCGAAGCCGGCGACCGGGTTCTGCCATTTCTCGTCAGACATTCCCGGCACCCTCCTCTCGGTCACTGTCGGTCTGGGTCCCGCCGCTGGCGATCAGTTCGCGGTCGCCGCGGGGCCGTCGGCGCGGTACCGGCGGAAGGGTCTGGCCGGGCAGGGGCGGCACGGGGTAGCCGCCCGCCATGGGGTCGAACTCGGCCGGGGCGGTGGGGGCGGTCGCTTTCGCGGCGCCCCTGCGGTCCCGGATCACGTCCACCACCAGGGAGATCAGCAGGATGCCGAGGACGGCCCCGCCGACGTACAGCACGATCGACTGGAAGTCGTAGTTCTCGTTGCGCAGGGCCCGGACGGTGGCGACGAGCATGAGCCAGACCACGGAGACCGGGATGAGCACCTTCCAGCCGAGCTTCATCAGCTGGTCGTAGCGGACCCGGGGCAGGGTGCCGCGGAGCCAGATGAAGAAGAAGAGGAGGACCTGCACCTTGAGGACGAACCAGAGCATCGGCCACCAGCCGTGGTTCGCGCCCTCCCAGTAGGTGGAGATCGGGGCCGGGGCCCGCCAGCCGCCGAGGAAGAGGGTGACGGAGACCGCGGAGACGGTGACCATGTTGACGTACTCGGCGAGCATGAACATCGCGAACTTGATCGAGGAGTACTCGGTGTTGAAGCCGCCGACCAGGTCGCCCTCGGACTCGGGCATGTCGAAGGGGGCGCGGTTGGTCTCGCCGACCATCGTGATCACGTAGATCAGGAAGGACACCGGCAGCAGGATCACGAACCAGCGGTCCTGCTGGGCCTCCACGATCGCGGAGGTGGACATGGATCCGGAGTAGAGGAACACCGAGGCGAAGGCGGCGCCCATGGCGATCTCGTAGGAGATCATCTGCGCGCAGGAGCGGAGTCCGCCGAGCAGCGGGTACGTGGAGCCGGAGGACCAGCCCGCGAGCACGATGCCGTAGATGCCGACGGAGGCCACCGCGAGGATGTAGAGCATCGCGATGGGCAGGTCGGTCAGCTGCATGGTGGTGCGCTGGCCGAAGATGGAGACCTCGTTGCCGGGGGGTCCGAAGGGGATCACGGCGATGGCCATGAACGCCGGGACCGCGGCGACGATGGGGGCGAGGATGTAGACGACCTTGTCGGCGCGCTTGACGACGAGGTCTTCCTTCAGCATCAGCTTGACGCCGTCGGCGAGGGACTGGAGGAGGCCCCAGGGGCCGTGCCGGTTGGGGCCGATGCGCAGCTGCATCCAGGCGACGACCTTGCGCTCCCACACGATGGACAGGAGCACGGTGACCATCAGGAAGGCGAAGCAGAACACCGCCTTCAGGACGACCAGCCACCACACGTCGCGGCCGAAGAGGGACAGGTCCTCCGCGGCCAGTTCTACCGCGTTCACGCGCGCACCTCCGGCGTGCCGTCGCTGGGCCGGGCCGCGGGTACGGCCGGGCCGATGCGGACGAGGGTGCCCGGCCGGGCACCGGTGTCCGAGAGGACTCCGCCGCCGGTGGAGTTCAGCGGGAGCCAGACCACGCGGTCGGGCATGCCGGTGATCCGGAGCGGGAGTTCGGTGGTGCCCGCGGGGCCGGTGACGGCGAGCAGGTCGCCGTTCTCGACCCCGGTCTCGGCGGCCGTGGCGGCGGAGAGCCGGGCTTCGGCGGCGTGCCGGGTGCCGGCGAGGGCGTCGTCCCCTTCCTGGAGGCGGCCGCGGTCGAGGAGGAGCCGGTGTCCGGCGAGGACCGCCTCGCCCGCGGCGGGCCGGGGCAGGGGTTCGGGGCGGACGGGGTCCTCGGTGGCGCGGGGGCCGGTCCAGGGGCCGAGGGCGTCGAACTCGCGGCGGACGGCGTGCACGTCGGGCAGGCCCAGGGGCCGGTCGGCGGCGTCGGCCAGCATGTGCAGGACGCGGAGGTCGGCGGGGGCGAGGGTGCGGGTCATGTGGTCGGGCTTGACGGCCGCTTCGAAGGGGCGGACGCGGCCTTCCCAGGTGAGGAAGGTGCCGGCCTTCTCGACGACGGCGGCGACCGGGAAGACGACGTCGGCGTGGTCGGTGACCTCGCTGGGGCGCAGTTCCAGGGCGACGGTGAAGGCTTCCCGGACGGCTTCGCGGGCGCGGGCGGGGTCGGGCAGGTCGGCGAGTTCGACGCCCGCGACGAGCAGGGCGCCGAGTTCGCGGCCGGCGGCGGCCTCGATGATCTGGCCGGTGTCGCGGCCGTAGCGGTGCGGGAGTTCGTCCAGGCCCCAGGCGTCGGCGACCTCTTCGCGGGCCCGCGGGTCGGTGGCCGGGCGGGCGCCGGGGAGCAGCGAGGGCAGGGCGCCCGCTTCGACGGCGGCGCGTTCGCCGGCCCGCCGGGGGATCCAGACGAGGCGGGCGCCGGTGGCGGCGGCGGCGCGGACGGCGGCGGTCAGGGCGCCGGGGACGGCGGCGAGCCGTTCGCCGGCGAGGATGACGGCGCCGGGGGCGCGCAGGGCCTCGGCGGCTTCGGTGCCGGCGGGGTCGAGTCCGGTGCCGGAGGCGAGGGCGTCCAGCCATTCGGGTTCGGTGCCGGGGGCGGCGGCGAGGAGGGTGCCGCCGGCCTTGGTGAGGCCGCGGGTGGCGAAGGCGGTGAGGCCGAAGGTCCGCTGCTTGTGCTTGCGGTGGGCCTTGCGGAGCCGCAGGAAGACGCCGGGGGCCTCTTCCTCCGCTTCGAGTCCGGCGAGGAGGACGGCGGGTGCCTTCTCCAGGGCGGTGTAGGTGACGCCTTCGCCGTCGAGGTCGGTGCCGTGTCCGGCGACGGTGGCGGCGAGGAAGTCGGCTTCCTCGGCGCTGTGGACGCGGGCCCGGAAGTCGATGTCGTTGGTGTCGAGGACGACGCGGGCGAACTTGGCGTAGGCGTAGGCGTCCTCGACGGTGAGGCGGCCGCCGGTGAGGACTCCGGCGCGGCCTCGGGCGGCGGCCAGGCCGCGGGCGGCGGCTTCGAGGGCCTCGGGCCAACTGGCTTCGTGGAGTTCGCCGGTGGCGGGGTCGCGGACCAGGGGGGTGGTGAGGCGGTCGGGGCGCTGGGCGTAGCGGAAGCCGAAGCGGCCCTTGTCGCAGATCCACTCCTCGTTGACCTCGGGGTCCTCGGCGGCGAGCCGTCGGAGCACCTTGCCGCGCCGGTGGTCGGTGCGGGTGGCGCAGCCGCCGGAGCAGTGTTCGCAGACGCTCGGGGAGGAGACGAGGTCGAAGGGGCGGGAGCGGAAGCGGTAGGCGGCGGAGGTGAGCGCGCCGACCGGGCAGATCTGGATGGTGTTGCCGGAGAAGTAGGACTCGAAGGGGTCGCCTTCGCCGGTGCCGACCTGCTGGAGGGCGCCGCGTTCGAGGAGTTCGATCATCGGGTCGCCGGCGACCTGGTTGGAGAAGCGGGTGCAGCGGGCGCAGAGCACGCAGCGTTCCCGGTCCAGGAGGACCTGGGTGGAGACGGGGACCGGCTTCTCGTAGGTGCGCTTGCGGCCTTCGAAGCGGGATTCGGCGTTGCCGTGGGAGACGGCCTGGTTCTGCAGGGGGCATTCGCCGCCCTTGTCGCAGACGGGGCAGTCCAGCGGGTGGTTGATGAGGAGCAGCTCCATGACCCCGCGCTGGGCCTTGTCGGCCACGGGGGAGGTGAGCTGGGTCCGGACCACCATGCCGTCGGTGCAGGTAATGGTGCAGGAGGCCATGGGCTTGCGCTGGCCTTCGACCTCGACGATGCACTGGCGGCAGGCGCCCGCGGGGTCGAGGAGGGGGTGGTCGCAGAACCGGGGGATCTCGATGCCGAGCTGTTCGGCGGCCCGGATGACCAGGGTGCCCTTGGGCACCGACAGGGGGATCCCGTCGATGGTGAGGGAGACCAGGTCTTCGCGGGGGGCGGCCGCCTCGCCGCCCCCGGCGGGGGCGCTGCTGGTCACGGTCATGCGGTCACCTCCGTGTCGGCCCAGAGGGTCGACTTCGCCGGGTCGAAGGGGCAGCCCCCGCCCGTGATGTGCTGCTCGTACTCGTCGCGGAAGTACTGGAGCGAGGAGAAGATGGGGCTGGCGGCGCCGTCGCCGAGGGCGCAGAACGACTTGCCGTTGATGTTGTCGGCGATGTCGTGGAGCTTGTCGAGGTCGGCGAGGGAGCCCTTGCCGGCTTCGATGTCGCGGAGGAGCTGGACCAGCCAGTAGGTGCCCTCGCGGCAGGGGGTGCACTTGCCGCAGGACTCGTGGGCGTAGAACTCGGTCCAGCGGGTGACGGCGCGGACCACGCAGGTGGTCTCGTCGAAGCACTGGAGCGCCTTGGTGCCGAGCATGGAGCCGGCGGCGCCGACGCCCTCGTAGTCGAGGGGCACGTCGAGGTGCTCGTCGGTGAACATGGGGGTGGAGGAGCCGCCGGGGGTCCAGAACTTGAGCCGGTGCCCGGGGCGCATGCCGCCGCTCATGTCGAGGAGCTGGCGCAGGGTGATGCCCAGGGGGGCTTCGTACTGGCCGGGGCCCGCCACGTGCCCGGAGAGGGAGTAGAGGGTGAAGCCGGGGGACTTCTCGGTGCCCATCGACTTGAACCAGTCCTTGCCGCGGTTGAGGATCGCGGGCACGGAGGCGATGGACTCGACGTTGTTCACGACGGTGGGGCAGGCGTACAGGCCCTCGACGGCCGGGAAGGGCGGGCGGAGCCGGGGCTGGCCGCGGCGCCCTTCGAGGGAGTCGAGGAGGGCGGTCTCCTCACCGCAGATGTACGCGCCGGCGCCGGCGTGGACGGTGATGTCGAGCTTGAGTCCGCTGCCGAGGACGTCCTCGCCGAGGTAGCCGGCCTCGTACGCCTCGCGGACCGCCTCGTGCAGGCGGCGCAGGACGGGCACGACCTCGCCGCGGAGGTAGATGAAGGCGTGCTCGGAGCGGATCGCGTAGCAGGCGATGATCATTCCCTCGATGAGGGAGTGCGGGTTGGCGAAGAGGAGCGGGATGTCCTTGCAGGTGCCGGGCTCGGACTCGTCGGCGTTGACCACGAGGTAGTGGGGCTTGCCGTCGCCCTGCGGGATGAACTGCCACTTCATGCCGGTGGGGAAGCCCGCGCCGCCTCGGCCGCGCAGACCGGAGTCCTTGACGTACGCGATGAGGTCGTCGGGGCTCATGGCCAGGGCCTTGCGCAGGCCCTGGTAGCCCTCGTGGCGCAGGTAGGTGGACAGGGTCCAGGACTCGGGGTCGTCCCAGAAGGCGGACAGTACGGGTGCGAGCAGCTTCTCGGGGCTGTCGGATCCGCTGCCGGGCCGGGAGGTCCCGCCGAGGTTCTCCGGTGAGGACACGCTCATCACTCCCCTCCCTCGGTGGTGGTCTCGCCGCGCGGGTGCACGATCGGGGCGTGGGCGGCTTCGCCGCGGGCCAGTCGGAGGCCGATCAGGGAGGCGGGGCCCGCTCCGCCGGTGGCGTGCACGGCGCCTTCGCGAGTGTCGGGGAAGCCCGCGAGGATCCGGGCGGTCTCCTTGTAGGTGCACAGGGGGGCGCCGCGGGTGGGTTCGACGGGGTGGCCGGCGCGGAGGTCGTCGACGAGCTCCTTGGCGGAGCGGGGGGTCTGGTTGTCGAAGAACTCCCAGTTGACCATCACCACGGGGGCGAAGTCGCAGGCCGCGTTGCACTCGATGTGTTCGAGGGTGATCTTGCCGTCGTCGGTGGTGCCGTTGTTGCCGACCCCGAGGTGCTCCTGGAGCTCCTCGAAGATGGCGTCGCCGCCCATGACCGCGCACAGGGTGTTGGTGCAGACCCCGACCTGGTATTCGCCGGAGGGCTTGCGCCGGTACATGGTGTAGAAGGTGGCGACGGCCGTCACCTCGGCGGTGGTGAGGTCGAGCATCTCGGCACAGAAGCGCATGCCGGTGCGGGAGACGTACCCCTCCTCCGACTGCACGAGGTGGAGCAGGGGGAGCAGGGCGGAGCGGCTGTCCGGGTAGCGGGCGATCACCTCCCGGGCATCGGCCTCCAGGCGGGCCCGTACCCCCTCGGGGTAGTCGGGTGCCGGGAGTTGCGGCATGCCGAGCGGAACGTCGGTCATCGGTCGACGCCTCCCATCACGGGGTCGATGGAGGCGACGGCGACGATGACGTCGGCGACCTGGCCGCCCTCGCACATCGCGGCCATGGCCTGCAGGTTGGTGAAGGACGGCTCCCGGAAGTGCACCCGGTAGGGCCGGGTGGCTCCGTCGGAGACCATGTGGACGCCGAGTTCTCCCTTGGGGGATTCCACGGCCTCGTAGATCTGGCCGGGCGGGACCCGGAAGCCCTCGGTGACCAGCTTGAAGTGGTGGATCAGGGCTTCCATGGAGGTGCCCATGATCTTCTTGATGTGGTCGAGGGAGTTGCCGAGGCCGTCGGGGCCGAGGGCGAGCTGGGCGGGCCAGGCGATCTTCTTGTCGCCGACCATGACGGGGCCGGGCTCCAGGCGTTCCAGGCACTGCTCGACGATCCGCAGGGACTGGCGCATCTCCTCCATGCGGACGAGGAAGCGGCCGTAGGCGTCGCAGGTGTCGGCGGTGGCGACCTCGAACTCGTAGTTCTCGTAGCCGCAGTAGGGGGCGCTCTTGCGGAGGTCGTGCGGCAGGCCCGCGGAGCGCAGGACCGGGCCGGTGGCGCCGAGGGCCATGCAGCCGGTGAGGTCGAGGTAGCCGACGTCCTGCATGCGGGCCTTGAAGATGGGGTTGCCGGTGGCGAGCTTGTCGTACTCCGGCAGGTTCTTGTGCATGGTCTTCACGAAGTCGCGGAGCTGGTCCACGGCGCCGGGGGGCAGGTCCTGGGCGAGGCCGCCGGGCCGGACGTACGCGTGGTTCATGCGCAGGCCGGTGATCAGCTCGTAGATGTCGAGGATCATCTCGCGGTCGCGGAAGCCGTAGATCATCATCGTGGTGGCGCCGAGTTCCATGCCGCCGGTGGCGATGCAGACCAGGTGCGAGGCGATCCGGTTGAGCTCCATGAGGATCACGCGGATCACGGAGGCCCGGTCGGGGACCTCTTCGGTGATGCCGAGGAGCTTCTCCACGCCGAGGCAGTACACCGTCTCGTTGAAGAACGAGGTGAGGTAGTCCATGCGCGTGACGAAGGTGGTGCCCTGGGTCCAGGTGCGGAATTCGAGGCTCTTCTCGATTCCGGTGTGGAGGTAGCCGATGCCGCAGCGGGCCTCGGTGACGGTCTCGCCGTCGATCTCCAGGATCAGGCGCAGCACGCCGTGGGTGGAGGGGTGCTGGGGGCCCATGTTGACGACGATGCGCTCGTCGTCGGCCTTGACCGCGGAGCGGACGAGCTCGTCCCAGTCCCCGCCGGTGACGGTGTAGACGGTGCCCTCGGTGGTTTCACGGGGCGAGGCAGGCGAAGTGCTCACGAGTACGACCTCCGCTGGTCGGGAGCCGGGATCTGGGCGCCCTTGTACTCGACGGCGATCCCGCCGAGCGGGTAGTCCTTGCGCTGGGGGTGGCCCTGCCAGTCGTCGGGCATCATGATCCGCGTGAGGGCCGGGTGTCCGTCGAAGAGGATCCCGAAGAAGTCGTACGTCTCCCGCTCGTGCCAGTCGTTGGTCGGATAGACCTCGACGAGGGAGGGGACCCGGGGGTCGTTCTCGGGGACGGAGACCTCCAGCCGGATCAGCCGGCCGTGGGTCACCGAGCGCAGGTGGTAGACGGCGTGCAGCTCGCGGCCCTTGTCCGCCGGGAAGTGGACCCCCGAGACGCCGGTACAGAGCTCGAAGCGCAGCGCGGGGTCGTCGCGGAGGGTGCGGGCCACCCGGACCAGGTGCTCGGGGGCGATGTGGAAGGTGAGCTCCCCGCGGTCCACGACGGTCTTCTCGATGGCGTTGGCGGGCAGCAGGTCCTGCTCGTCGAGGGCGCCTTCGAGTTCGTCGGCGACCTCGTCGAAGTAGGAGCCGTAGGGGCGGGCGGACGGGCCGGGCATGGCCACGGTCCGGACCAGGCCGCCGTAGCCGCTGGTGTCGGAGCCGTCACGGGCGCCGAACATCCCGGTGCGGACGCCGATCACCTCGCCGCCCTGGTTCCGGGGGGCAGGAACGTTGCCGCTCTCGGCCGTGGGGTCCTCGGTCACCGCAGCAGGCCCTTCATCTCGATGGTGGGGAGCGCCTTCAGGGCCGCTTCCTCCGCCTCCCGGGCCGCCTCTTCCCGGTTCACGCCGAGCTTGGAGGTCTGGATCTTCTGGTGGAGCTTGAGGATCGCGTCCATCAGCGCCTCGGGGCGGGGCGGGCAGCCGGGGAGGTAGATGTCCACGGGCATGATGTGGTCGACGCCCTGGACGATCGCGTAGTTGTTGAACATGCCTCCGGAGGAGGCGCAGACGCCCATGGAGATGACCCACTTCGGCTCTGCCATCTGGTCGTAGACCTGGCGGACGACGGGGGCCATCTTCTGGCTGACGCGGCCGGCGATGATCAGGAGGTCGGCCTGGCGCGGGGAGCCCCGGAACACCTCCATGCCGAAGCGGGCGAGGTCGTAGCGGCCGGCGCCGGTGGTCATCATCTCGATGGCGCAGCAGGCGAGGCCGAAGGTGGCGGGGAAGACGGACGCCTTGCGCACCCATCCCGCGGCCTGCTCGACGGTGGTCAGCAGGAAGCCGCTCGGCAGTTTTTCTTCGAGTCCCATGGGTTCAGCCCCTCAGTCCCATTCCAGGCCGCCGCGACGCCACACGTACGCGTACGCGACGAAGACGGTGAGCACGAAGAGCAACATCTCCACGAGCCCGAAGATCCCCAGGGAGTCGAAGGTGACGGCCCAGGGGTAGAGGAAGACGATCTCGATGTCGAAGACGATGAACAGCATCGCCGTGAGGTAGTACTTGATCGGGAAACGCCCGCCGCCCGCCGGCATGGGAGTGGGTTCGACCCCGCACTCGTAGGCTTCGAGCTTCGCCCGGTTGTACCGCCGGGGGCCGATCAGCGTGGCCATGACCACGGAGAAGATCGCAAACCCTGCCCCGAGGGCGCCGAGCACGAGGATGGGCGCGTAGGCATTCACGCTCCTCGCTCCTTCCAGTCGTCCTTGACCGTTGGACCGCATCGCCGGCGCATGTCCCGCCTCGCGAAGATCGTGTACATGTGAGGCAGTTCACAAGCCGGACTGCCCCGCATCCTATGCCTGTACATCTGTGATCTGCGACACGGGTAACGCCAACTGATTTGTGATCTCCACCACCTGACGAACGATCATGAAGTCAGATGACCGGTGATCTATACACGCGAAGCACTCGCATGATCACCAAAGGTGACATCGAGGGGCGTTCTCGCTGGTCCGCGGCCGGTTCCCCTATCAAACCGTGGTAACTGCATGCAAATTTTGTGCACGGTCGTGCGAGTGGTATACGGACTGCCATCGCTCGTGCGGGGGACCCCTCGGGGAGCGGAGTGGACGCCCTTCTTCCACGGATCCCCGCGTGCGTGCGTTCACGAGCGGGGGCCGGCCGGATTTCGACCCGGACTCCGTGATGTTCCTGTGACCTGCGCCACTCGGTCTCCGTGGCGGCAAAAGGGGGCTTGGCCATCCTTGCCGACGGATGGTAGGCACCGGATCAATTCGGACTTATTGCTGAAAACCCATGATCACAGCCTTGTGACGGCCTGTCCGATTCGCCCGTTGTGCCGTCAATGAGCGGGGCAACACGCCCGGTTCGCGCCCTCCGGCGGGCAACTGTGGCGCAGACCACGTTTCTTGAAGGGAACCCGCGAGCCCTGATAGCGGTTGTTCCCATGTCCCATACCGCTCACATACCCAGCCACCGGAAGCCCCGCCGGAGCGCCTCGAAGCTCGCGGTCCGCGCCGGAGTTGCCGGTGGCGTCCTCAGCACCCTGGCCCTGGCCGGGCCGGCCAGCGCCGCGCCGTCCGAGCCGGTGACCGAGACGCTCGAAATGCCGGTCCTCGACCTGGACCTCGCGGCCGCCCACGTCGCCACCGCCCTGACGCAGTCCGCCGACGCGGCCAAGGCCCGTGCGCTCGACACCGAGCTGACCGCGCAGCAGCAGAGTGCCGAGAAGAGCGCCGCCACCACGGCCAAGAAGTCCAAGCAGGCCGCCGTGCAGAAGGCGGAAGAGGAAAAGGTCGCCAAGGCCGAGGCCCAGGCCGAAGCGGAGGCCGAGGCCCAGCGCGCCGCCGTCGCCGAGCGCGCCTCCCGCAGCGCCTCCCGCACCTCCCTGGGCAACGGGAACGGCTCCTCCTCGTCCTCCGCCGACGAGGGCACCGTCAGCGACGGCGGTTCCTCCAGCAAGTCCAAGGCGAGTTCCAGCTCCGCCTCCCAGATCGTCAACTTCGCCCTGGCGCAGGTCGGCAAGTCCTACGTCCGCGGCGCCACCGGCCCCTCCGCGTACGACTGCTCCGGCCTGGTGCAGGCCGCGTACCGCCAGGTCGGCATCACCCTGGACCGCATGTCCCAGGACCAGTCCAACGCCGGTCGCTCCGTCTCCCTGAGCAACCTCCAGCCGGGCGACATCGTCTACTGGGGCGGCAAGGGCAGCGCCTACCACGTGGGCATCTACGTGGGCGGCGGCGAGTTCGTCGGCGCCCAGAACCCCTCCACGGGCGTCGTCAAGCGCTCCATGGACTGGGACCGCCCCTCCGGCGCCGTCCGCGTCCTCTGACCCACCCCTCCCCGGCGCCTCCTGACGCCGCCTGATGTCCGGAACGTCCCTGGACGTCCGACCGCGCACCGTACGTCCCCGGGTGCGCGGCGCCGAGGACCGCTCCGGCGGCCCGGAGCCACGAGGTCCGAAGGGCCGGTACTCCCCCGCTCGGGGGTGGAGTACCGGCCCTTCGCCGTGCCCGGGGCCGGAGTTCAGCCCAGCCGCGCCGCCAGCCGGAAGCGGGCCTCGCGCTGCTCGCGGAACAGCGCGAGGGTCTCGGCGTGCCGCTCCGCCAGCCGGTGCTGATGGGCCGTCTCCACCGCCGCCCAGACGCCCACGAGGTTGACCTCCCGCTTGCAGGCCACGTCCCGGACCGCGGCGGCCACCGCCGCCGGACCGCCCGGATCCGTGCCCGGCCCCAGCTTCTCCGGGAGTTCGTACGGGCTCGCCACCCCCCGGTACCCGGACCGCGCCAGGCAGGCCGACCACCGGGTGAGGGCCGCCACCACCCGGGAGTCCCGACGGGCCCGGGTGTGCGCCTCGGCGGCGAGCCCGAAGGCGAAGAGCAGGTCCACGCTGTCCCGGTGCGGGGCGTAGAGCGTGCGGTACCCCTCGCGCAGGCAACCGCCCGCGGGCACCCGCAGCCCGCCGACCACGAGCCCGCTGTCGGTGCGGGCCGCCTCCTCCTGCGTCCGCGGATCCGGACCGGCCGGGCCGGTCTCCCCCGGGCGCTGCCCGTGCAGCACGGTGCGGGCGCTGTCGCTCAACGCGGCGGCGGGCTCGCGGGCCGGGCGCGGCCGGCCCGCCTCCCGGTCGTAGCCGTGGACGGCGGCGTGCCGGGGATCGGTGAGGCCGTACAGCCAGCGGTGCCCCTCCGCCCGGGTGCCGGTCCCGCCCGTCCGCGCCGGAGGCTCGTACGCGAACCCGAAGCGGGCCATGCAGCGGCTCACCAGGCGGCGCTGGGCCAGATCGCTGCGCCGGGCCTCCTCGGCGCTGTCCGCGTACGCGTCCAGGGGCAGGGTCAGCGAGGCCGTGGGCGGGTCCACGGCCACCCGGCCCAGGGGCGGTTCCCCCGTCCCGGAGCCCCCGCTCCCGGCCGCGGCGCCTCCACCGGCCCCCGAGCAGCCCGCGAGGAGGACCGCGACGGCCGTGACCACGGCGGCGGCCGCGGCGGCCCGGGACCGGGGTCGGGATCCGGGCAGGGGTCGGGGCAGGGGTCGGGCGCGGGCGCGGAGCCGCGCGGGTGGACGGGAGCGGGCGGGGGCGGGGGCGGACGCGGGGCGGGAAGCGGCGGCGGGATCGGCGGCCGGGGCGGGCCGGGGGTTCCGGGGCGACGGAGGGGTACCGGGGCGGGGCGGGGGCTGCATCGGGGCGGGTCCTTCGGTCGGGGAGGGCGGTGGGAGCGGGCGGCCGGAGCCGCTGCGTCCGGGGCCGGACGGGGCCCGGGCCGGACCGGCGGGGCCGCCACGGGGGCGGGACCGTGCCGGGCCGGGGCGGAGTCCGCCGGGAGTAAAGGCCCTGCCCCAGCCGCCGCACAAGGCACACAAGCAGCCAACCGACGTGTCTCACAGGCCACTTGTTCGAGGCTGAAACGGATTCCTAGGATGCGCCTTCATGTCGAAGGAGACGGGGGACGCGGACGCGCACGCGCCGGTGGCGGGGCGGGGCCGGGGACGGCGCCTCGTGCTCGGGGTGGCCGCGGGGGCCGCGCTGATGACGGCGGGCGGACTGCTCGCCACCGTGCTGGTGAAGTCCCCCGCCCGCCTCGCCGCCGAGGCCGCGCCCCCCGAACAGGGCCCGCTGCTCGCCCCGGTCGAGCGGCGGGTCCTGGCCGAAACCGTGGTGGTGCGGGGCACCGTGGTCGCCGACCAGAGCGTGGCCGTACGCCCGCAGGCAGCGGGCGCGGCGGCCGTGGTGACCCGACTTCCGCTCGCCGCGGGCGGCCGGGTGCGCGCCGGCCAACTGCTCGCGGAGGTGTCCGGCCGGCCGGTGTTCGCCCTCCGCGGCCCGCTCCCCGCCTACCGGGACCTGCGCCCCGGGAGCACCGGCGCGGACGTGGCCCAGCTCCAGCGGGCCCTGCGGGAGCTGGGCCGCGACACCGCCCCGGACCGCTCCGGCAGCTTCGGGCCCGGCACCGGGGCCGCCCTGACCGCCCTGTACCGGGCCCTGGGCTACCGGCCGTCCCCCGCCGTGGCGGACGGGGCGGAGGTCCTGGCCACCGCCCGGGAGGCGGTCCGCGAGGCCCGCTGGTCCCTGGAGGACGCCGAGACGGCCCGGACGGAGACGGGACGGGTGGAGGCCGCCGGACCCGCCGGGCCGGAACCCGGGCGGGCGGAGGCGGCCGGGACGGGTGCGGGAGGGGCGGGTGCGGGAGGAACGGAGGCCGGACGGACGGCGGCGGCCGGGGGCGGGCAGGGCGACCGTGCCGGAAGCCTTCCCGGCATCGGGACCGGTACCGGCGGGCGGGCCGGGGACGGCGGCCGGGCGGGCCGGGCCGCCGAACGGGCCGTACTGCGGGCCCGGGAGGTGCTGGCGGAGGCCAGGCGGCGGCTGGCCGCGGCCGAGGCCGCCGACGGGCCCCTCCTCCCCGTGGACGAGGTGGTCTTCCTGCGGGCCCTGCCCGCCCGGGTCAGCGGGGTGGGCGGCCGGGTCGGCGAGCCCGTGACCGGTCCGCTGCTCACCCTCGCCGCGGGCGAACTCCTCGTGGAGACCCTGCTCCCCGCCGACCGGCGGCGGCTGCTGCGGCCCGGGATGCCCGTGCGGATCTCCTCCGAGGCCCTGGGCACGGAGGTGTCCGGGCGGGTCCTGCTCGTCTCCCCGGAGCGGACCACGGCGGCGGCCCCGGCCGCCGGCGCGGACGGCGGGTCGGACGGCGGGGGCGGGTCGGAGGCGGCCGGGGTCCCCGCCGCGTCCGGGCACCGGATGCTGGTGCGGCCGGACCGGCCGCTGCCCGCCGGGTTCACCGGTCAGGACGTCCGGCTCACCGTGGAGGCCGCCGCCACCGCCGGGAAGGCCCTCGTCGTGCCCGTCACGGCCGTCTCGGCCGGGGCGGACGGCCGCACCTCCGTCACCGTGTGGACCGCCCCCGGACCGGGCCGCCGGGTCGAGGTACGGACGGGCACCGGCGGCGACGGCTACGTCGAAGTGGTCCCGGTCCGGCCCGGATCGCTGGCCGAGGGCGATCGGGTGGTGACCGGAACGGCGGGCCCGGACGGGCCGGAAGGCACCCCAGGGGCCGGGGCAGGAACCACGGACGGATCGGCGGACGGAACGGAAAGCGGAACGGGAAACGGAACAGGAATCGGAGTGGGCGCGGAGGACGGGACGGGGGACCCCTCGTGACCGGGGCGCCGGTGGTGGAGCTGCGCGGAGCCGGACTCCGGTACCCGGGGCCGCCCGCCGTGACCGCCCTGAGCGACTGCGATCTGACCGTGGCCCGGGGCGAGTTCCTGACCGTGACCGGTCCCTCCGGCTCCGGGAAGTCCAGCTTCCTGAACCTGGTCGGCCTCCTCGACGTGCCCACCTCCGGGTGCTGCCTCTTCGACGGGATCGACACCCGGGGCCTGCGGGACCGGGAACGGGCCGCGCTGCGCGGGCGCCGGATCGGCTTCGTCTTCCAGTCCTTCCACCTGCTGCCGCGGCGCACCGCCCTGGAGAACGTGGCCCTGGCCCTGCTCTACACCGGGGTGCCGCAGCGGGAGCGGGCGGCGCGGGCGGCCCGGACCCTGAAGCGGGTGGGGCTCGGGCATCGGGCCGGGGCCACCCCGGCGAGGCTGTCCGGGGGCGAGCGGCAGCGGGTCGCGATCGCGCGGGCCCTCGTGGGCCGTCCGGACCTCCTGCTGTGCGACGAGCCCACCGGCAACCTCGACTCGGTGAGCGCGGGTGTCGTACTGGAACTCCTCGCGGAACTCCATGCGGACGGCATGACCGTGGTCCTGATCACCCACGATCCGGCGGTGGCCGCGCGGGGCACCCGGACGGCGGTCCTCCGGGACGGCCGCCTCCTGCCCGCGGAACCCGGCGGGCCCGGGAGCGGTGGGTCCGGAAGCCGTGGGGGCGGCACCGGATGAGGCCGTTCCGGCGGATCGGGCGACGCCGCTCCGAGGACGGGCGCCCGGAGCACGACGGCCCGGAGCACGGAGCGCCCGCCACCCGGCTCTCGGCGCGCGACGCCGCCGCCGAGGCGGTGGCCGGGGTGGTACGACGGCCCGCCCGGTCGGTGCTGACCGCGCTCGGCACGGTCCTCGGGGTCGGCGGGTTCGTGGCGGTGCTGGGCCTGACGGGCACCCTCGCGGCGCGGATCGACGGCCGGTTCACCGTGCTCACGGCGACCGCGGTGACCGTGGAGGACGTGGCCGCGCAGGAGGAGACCGCGGGCGGGGCCACCGGACCCGGGAGCGGCTTCCCCGCGGATGCCGAACGGCGGATCCGGGTGCTGGCCGGGGTCCGCGAGGCCGGGCTGCACTGGCCGGTCACCGACGCGGGGGCCGTCCCCGGGATCGCCGGTACGGGACCGGACCCGGGTCCCGGGAGCACGGAGGCGGCGGTACCGGTGGTGGCGGCCTCGCCCGGCGCGGTCCGGGCCATGGTGCCGCGCCTGCGCCAGGGCCGGCTGTACGACGAGTTCGCCGAGCGGACCCGGCAGCGGGTGGTGCTCCTCGGCAGCGGGGCGGCGGCCCGGCTCGGCGTGACCACCCTGGCCACCCGGCCCGCCGTACGGATCGGCGGGGAACCCTTCGTGGTGGCGGGGATCCTCGCCGACCTCGGGCGGGAACCGGAGAACCTGCTCGCCGCCCTGGTGCCGCGGGCCACCGCCGCCGGGCTGTGGGGGCCGCCGAAGCCGGGGTCCGCGCGGATGCTGGTCGCCACCGAGCCGGGCGCGGCCCGGCAGGTGGCCGCGCTGGCCCCGCTCGCCCTGCGGCCGGACCGGCCCGAGCAGCTGAAGACGGTGCCGCCGCCCGATCCGCGCGCCCTGCGGAGCGGGGTGGGGGACGACCTGGGGCTGCTCTTCCTGCTGCTGGCGGCGGTGTGCCTGGTGGTGGGCGCGGCCGGGATCGCCCACACCACGCTGGTGGCGGTGGTGGAGCGGACCGCGGAGATCGGGCTGCGGCGGGCGCTCGGGGCCCGCGGCCGGCACGTCGCGGCGCACGTGCTGGCGGAGGCCGGGCTGCTCGGCGGACTCGGGGGGCTGGTCGGCACGGCCCTGGGCGTGCTCACCGTGACCGGGATCGCGACGGCCCGGGGCTGGACCCCGGTGCTCTCCCCCGCGGTGGCCCTGGCCGCACCCTGCGTGGGCCTGGCCGCCGGCCTCCTGGCGGGCCTGTACCCGGCGGGTCGGGCGACCCGGATCACCCCCGCCGAAGCCCTCCGCCACTGACCCCCGCCCCACGAGGGCGGGCCGGACGCACCGGTGCCGGGCCGCGCGGGGCGGCCCGGCGGGTGGGGTCAGGCCCGGGGGGCCACCTTCGAGAGGCCGTTGATGACGCGGTCCATGGCGTCGCCGCCCGTGGGGTCGGTCAGGTTCGCGAGCATCTTCAGCGTGAACTTCATCAGCAGCGGGTGCGTCAGACCCCGCTGCGTCGCGATCTTCATGACCTTCGGGTTGCCGATCAGCTTCACGAAGGCGCGGCCCAGCGTGTAGTAGCCGCCGTAGGTGTCCTTGAGGACCTGCGGGTACCGGTGCAGGGCCAGTTCCCGCTGGGCGGGGGTGGAGCGGAAGTGGGCCTGCGTGATGACCTCCGCGGCGATCTGCCCGGACTCCATCGCGTAGGCGATGCCCTCGCCGTTGAACGGGTTGACGAGACCGCCCGCGTCACCGACGAGCAGCAGCCCCTTGGTGTAGTGCGGCTGCCGGTTGAAGGCCATCGGCAGCGCCGCGCCGCGGATCGGCTGGGTCATCTTCTCGGGGGTGTAGCCCCACTCCTCCGGCATCGAGGCGCACCACGCCTTGAGGACCTCGCGCCAGTCCAGCTCCCGGAAGGCGGCGGAGGAGTTGAGGATGCCCAGGCCCACGTTGGAGGTGCCGTCGCCCATGCCGAAGATCCAGCCGTAGCCGGGCAGCAGCCGGTCCTGCGGACCCCGCCGGTCCCACAGCTCCAGCCAGGACTCCAGGTAGTCGTCGTCGTGGCGCGGGGACTCGAAGTACGTGCGCACCGCGACGCCCATCGGCCGGTCCTCGCGCCGGTGCAGGCCCATCGCCAGGGACAGCCGCGAGGAGTTGCCGTCGGCGGCCACGACCAGCGGGGCGTGGAAGGTGACGGCCCGCTTCTCCTCGCCGAGCTTGGCGTGGACGCCCGTGATGTGTCCGGTGCGCTCGTCGCGGATCGGCTCGCCGACCGTGCAGCGCTCGTACAGCCGGGCCCCGGCCTTCTGGGCCTGCCGGGCCAGCTGCTCGTCGAAGTCGTCGCGCTTGCGGACGAGGCCGTAGTCGGGGAAGGAGGCCAGCTCGGGCCAGTCCAGCTGGAGGCGGACCCCGCCCCCGATGATGCGGAGGCCCTTGTTGCGGAGCCAGCCCGCCTCCTCGGAGATGTCGATGCCCATCGACACCAGCTGCTTGGTCGCGCGGGGGGTGAGGCCGTCGCCGCACACCTTCTCGCGCGGGAAAGCCGTCTTCTCCAGCAGCAGGACGTCCAGTCCGGCCTTGGCCAGGTAGTACGCGGTGGTCGAGCCGGCGGGCCCGGCACCGACGACGATCACATCGGCGGTCTGTTCGGAGAGGGGCTCGGTCACTGCGGGGTCTCCCGAAGACTCGTTAGGGGGTGCCGAATGCACAGGACATGGGCAGTCTATGCAGCGAAGTGTGATCACGATCCCGAAGGGCTGTCCGATGAGCGAGCAGTACCCCACCGTCCGGCTCCGTGTTCCCACCGAGGAGGACGCCCTCGCCTGGCACCGGATCTTCGCCGATCCCGAGGTCATGGAGTTCCAGGGCGGGGCCCCCGCCGAACTGTCCGTGTACGAGGAGCTGACCGCCCGGCAGCGGATGCACGACGCCACCCTCGGGGTCTGCTTCTGGACCCTCCTCGACGAGGAGGACCGGGTCATCGGCTTTACCGGCGCGCAGCCCTGGCCCCGGGACTGGGGCCCGGTCGGTGAGATCGAGATCGGCTGGCGGCTGGCCAGGCCGTACTGGGGTCGCGGCTACGTGACCGCCGCCGCCCGCGAGACCCTGGAGCGGGTCCGGTCCGCGGGGATCCCCCGCGTGGTGGCGATGGTGGACTCCCTCAACACCCGGTCCATCGCGGTGGCGGAACGCCTCGGGATGACCCTGGAGGAGACCTTCCCGCTGTCGGCCGGGCGCACCGGCCGCCGCTACGGCCTGGAGTTCGGGGCGGTCGAGCAGGCCGCCTGACCGCTCCGGATCAGGGGGCAGGACAGGGGTGGCAGGGGTGGTGGGAGGAGGGGGCGGGGGCCGGGGGGTCAGAACACGGACAGGCCGGTGAGGGTGGTGAACCGGTCCAGGGCCGCCACCCCCGCCACCGAGTTGCCGCGTTCGTCGAGGCCGGGGCTCCACACGCACAGGGTGCCGTGTCCCGGCACCACCGCGACGATCCCGCCGCCGACCCCGCTCTTGCCCGGCAGGCCCACCCGGTAGGCGAACTCCCCCGCCGCGTCGTACGTGCCGCAGGTCAGCATCACCGCGTTGACCTGCTTGGCCTCGCTGCGCGTCAGCAGCCGTGAGCCGTCCGCGAGCAGCCCGTGCCGGGCCAGGAAGCGGGCGGCCAGGGCCAGATCGGCGCAGCTCGCGGTGATGGAGCACTGCCAGAAGTAGTGGTCCAGGAGGGTCGGCACGGGGTTCGAGATGTTGCCGTACGAGGCCATGAAGTGGGCCAGGGCGGCGTTGCGGTCCCCGTGGTCGGACTCGGAGCCCGCCACGTCCGGGTCGAAGGCCAGGTCCGGGTTGCCGCTCTCCCGCCGCAGGAACTCCAGCAGTTCGCTGCTCGCGTCACCGGTCCAGGTCTGCAGCCGGTCGGTGACCACGAGGGCACCCGCGTTGATGAACGGGTTCCGCGGGATGCCGTTCTCGTACTCCAGCTGCACCAGCGAGTTGAAGGGGTTGCCGGAGGGCTCCCGGCCCACCCGTTCCCAGACGCTGTCCCCGCCGTGCGCGAGGACCAGCGCCAGGGTGAACACCTTGGTGATCGACTGGGTGGAGAAGGGCACCCGCCAGTCCCCCACCCCGTGCACGGTGCCGTCCAGGGTGGCCACCGCCATCCCGAAGCTCCGCGGGTCCACCCCGGCCAGGGCCGGGATGTAACCGGCGGGGGTACCGGTGCCCACGAGCGGGGCGACCTCGGCGGCGATCCGCTCCAGCAGCGCCGGATGGTCCACGGAAGCGGACAGCGCGACGGACACGGCGGTACCCCCTCTTCCCCGGCTAGGCGGCGGGCTTGAAGCCGCGGTGCAGGGCCACGATGCCGCCGGACAGGTTCCGCCAGGCCGACCGCTCCCAGCCCGCCTTCGTGAGGAGCCCGGCCAGGCCCGCCTGGTCCGGCCACTCGCGGATGGATTCGGCCAGGTACACGTACGCGTCCGGGTTCGAGGAGACCGCGCGGGCCACCGGCGGCAGCGCCCGCATCAGGTACTCGGTGTAGACGGTGCGGAAGGGGCCCCACACCGGCTGGGAGAACTCGGAGATGACCACCTTGCCGCCCGGCTTGGTGACCCGGTACAGCTCCCGCAGCGCGCCCTCGGTGTCCTGCACGTTCCGCAGCCCGAAGGAGATCGTGACGGTGTCGAAGACCTCGTCGCGGAAGGGCAGCTTCGTGCCGTCCCCGGCGGTCAGCGGCAGCCACGGGTGCTTCTTCTTGCCCTCGCGGAGCATGCCCAGGGAGAAGTCGCAGGGCACCACGAACGCCCCGGTCGCCGCGTACGGCAGCGAGGAGGTGGCGGTGCCCGCCGCCAGGTCCAGCACCCTTTGCCCCGGTCGGGCGTCCACCGCGCGGGCCGCCTCCCGGCGCCACAGGCGGGCCTGCCCCAGGGAGAGCACGTCATTGGTGAGGTCGTACTTCGCCGCGACTCCGTCGAACATGGAGGCGACCTCGTGGGGCTGCTTGTCCAGGGATGCGCGGGTCACTGGCGTTCGGCCTCGCAGATGTCGGGGTGCGGTGCGCTCGGGCGCGCGGCTGCACGTTCGCCGCCATTCTCGCAGGCCCGCTCCCGACCGGGGCCTCCGGTCCGGCCGCCCCGCCGAGCCGCCCCGCCGAGCCGCACACCACCCGTCCGCCGGACCGCCGCGCTCCCCCGTCCGCCCGCCCGCCGGTCCGCCCATCGGGCGCCGGCCGGAAAGAGCGTCCGGAAAGCCAGTGGTGTGGCACACGGGAGTGGTGTTCCATCTTCCGCGCCCGTACTTCCCCACGGAAAGGCAGGCCCCATGCACCGCCCGCAGTTGCGCGCCCTCGGCGCCGCCCTGGCCCTCGTGGCCCTCCTCGGCACCGGTACCGGCACGGCCTCCGCCGCCGTCGACAAGGACGGCATCCTCGACCCCGGGGAATTCGGGCTGTTCTGCCTCCAGAACCAGGGCGGGGCCGTCTTCGACCTGTACGTCCCCGACGCGGACTTCCGGAACAACTACTTCAAGGGCGGCCTGGCCTGCGCCCAGCACACCACCAACGACTACACGGAGTCCTACCTGAACCGGGACTCCGCCGAGTGGTCGGTGTACACGGAGCCCAACCGCGGCGGGTACGCGGGCTTCATCCCGGCCGGGTACCGGGGCAACGCCAGCACCCTCTACCGGAACAAGATCTCCTCGGCGTACATGGAGCCCTGACCGGGGACCGCCCACCGGCGGACCGGTCGACCCGGCGCCCCGGGCCCGGCGCGCCGGGGACGCCCCGGGGTCAGCGCGCCCGGTACAGGAGCCTGCCGGCGATGACGGTGGCCGCGCAGGAGGCGGCGCCCGCCGCCCGCAGCCCGTCCTCGTCGGGGACGGCGAACACCGCGAAATCGGCCCGGCCGCCCACGGCGAGGGGCCGCACCACCGCGTCGGCGAGCCCGGCCCCGCCGGCCAGCGGGTCCAGGTCGGCGGGGCTCCCGGTCGCCGCCGAGGGGCGCGGGGCCACGGTCTCCAGCCCGGACCGGCTCACCGGCGCGGCCAGCAGCCGGTCCCCGGCGGGCACCGCCACCGCGGTGGTGCCGTGCCGCAGCATCTGCTGGAGGCCCCGCCGCACGCTGCCCGAACGGCGGGCCGCGTCGAGCTCCGGCTCCAGGACCGCCAGCTCCGCCCCGGCCAACGGCAGCCTGCCCAGCCGGTCCGCCTCGCGCGGGTCCGGGTGGTAGCAGCCCTTCAGCAGGAACTCCGCCCGCCACTGGCACAGCCCCGGCGCGAGCACCCCCGACCAGGCCCGCACCCGGGCGTCGGGGCGCAGGGACTCCAGCTCGGCCCGCGGGCCGAGCGCCGCGATCCGGTCCCGTTCGACGAGCACCGCCCCGTCCGGCACCGGCGGGGAGCCCACCGGGAGCAGGAGCGGGGCGGTGTGCAGGGTCAGCACGGGCCGGTCAGCGCGCGTCGAGGAGCTTCAGCTCCGGGTGGGCGGTGCCGCCCTCGATGGCGATGGAGGAGATGTGCGAGACCACCCGCTCGTCCACCGGGTCCTGCGCCGGGTCGGTGTGCACGACCAGGTGCTCGTAGGTGGTGGCCCGCTGGGCCGGGACCCGGTCCGCCTTGCGGATCAGGTCCATGATCTCCTGCCGGTTGGAGCGGTGCTTGGCGCCGGCGGAGGAGACGACGTTCTCCTCCAGCATGATCGAGCCCAGGTCGTCGGCCCCGTAGTGCAGGGAGAGCTGACCGGCCTCCTTGCCCACGGTGAGCCAGGAGCCCTGGATGTGGGCCACGTTGTCGAAGAAGAGCCGCGCGATGGCGATCGTCCGCAGGTACTCGAAGATCGTCGCCTGGGTGCGGCCCTTGAGGTGGTTGTTCTCCGGCTGGTACGTGTACGGGATGAAGGCGCGGAAGCCGCCCGTGCGGTCCTGCACCTCGCGGATCATCCGCATGTGCTCGATGCGCTCGGCGTTGGTCTCGCCGGTGCCCATGAGCATGGTGGAGGTGGACTCCACGCCCAGGCCGTGGGCCAGCTCCATGATCTCCAGCCAGCGCTCGCCGGACTCCTTGAGCGGGGCGATGGCCTTGCGCGCGCGGGCGGGCAGCAGCTCGGCGCCCGCGCCGGCGAAGGAGTCCAGGCCGGCGGCGTGGATCCGCTTGATGGCCTCCTCGGCGCTCACCCCGGAGATGCGGGCCATGTGCTCGACCTCGGAGGCGCCGAGGGAGTGGATGACCAGCTGCGGGAAGGCCCTCTTGATCGCGGAGAAGTGCTCCTCGTAGTACTCCACGCCGAAGTCGGGGTGGTGCCCGCCCTGGAACATGATCTGGGTGCCGCCCAGCTCGACGGTCTCCGCGCAGCGGCGCAGGATGTCGTCGAGGTCGCGGGTCCAGCCCTTCTTGGTGTCCTTGGGGGCCGCGTAGAAGGCGCAGAACTTGCACGCCGTCACACAGACGTTCGTGTAGTTGATGTTCCGCTCGATGATGTACGTGGCGATGTGCTCGGTGCCGGCGTACCGGCGGCGGCGGGCGGCGTCGGCCGCCTTCCCCAGCGCGTGCAGGGGGGCGTGCCGGTAGAGGTCCAGAGCCTCCTCCGCGGAGATCCGGCCCCCTTCGGCGGCGCGGTCGAGGACAGACTGGAGAGCGGCCTGGTCGGTCACCGGTGCCTCACCTTTCGGCGTTGTGTCAAGGGCGCGGACCGGTTCAGCCTACGCCAGGGCCCCGCGGGGCGGTTCGGGGGTCGGGGTTCGGGAGCCGTGCTCCGAGGACGGGGCTCAGCGGCTGCCGGTCAGGGGCTGCGGGTCAGATCGCCTTCCGGGTTCCCGGCGGCGGCGTCCCCGGAGGAGTAGTGCAGGGTGCGGCCGTCGGCGCCGAGGGTGAACCGTTCCTCCGCGGAGCCGCGGGAGCAGAGCACGGAGCGGTCCTCGGCCCCGCCGCCGGTGCTGTCGAGGACGAGGGCCCGGTCGGTGGCGGAGACCAGCTTCCAGTCGGTGGAGCAGTCCAGACCGGGCAGTCCGCCGTCCTGCGGGGCGTCCCGCCCCACGACGGACCCGACCCGGCCCGCCCGGAAGGTGATCTCCACCTGGGAGGGGACGTTGAGGTTCCTGCTGACGACGGTGCCCTTCCAGGTGCCGACGAAGGCGTCGGGCAGGGAGCCGCGCGGGGTCCCCGGCAGCCCGGAGGGGGCGCCCGAGGGGGACGGGGTGCCGGAGGGCGCGGAGGCGGAGGGGCCGCGCGGGGGCGTGGCGCTGCGCGGGGTGGTGGGCGCGTCCGCGTTCCCGGACCGCCCGGTGTCCCCGCCTCCCTGCGGGAACAGGTCGAAGTGGACGGCCCCGCCGATGGTCACCGCCGCCAGGGCGCCGGCCACCGCGAGGGCCAGGGTGCAGCTCGTACGGCGGCCCGCGCGGGCGGTGATGCTGAGCTGCCGGCCGGTCCCGGCAGGTGTCGCGGCCCCGGGGTCGCCGCCCGGTCCGTCCGCGGCGAGGGCGGCGGCCCCGTACCCGGGGTCGGGCGGGCCGAAGACGCCCGCGGGGGTCTTCGCGGGTGCGTCGGGGGCCTCTGCGGCGGGGGTCCCGGTGGCGCCGGTTCCGGGGGCTGCGTCGGGGCCGGGCTCGGAGGGGCTGGTGAAGGGGACGGGGCCGGAGCGGTCGGCGGGCTCGGGGCCGGGCTCCAGGTCCAGGAGCCGTACGGCGGCCCGGGAGATGTCCTCCAGCACGGGGGCGGGCAGCCAGCCCGGCCCGGTGAGGGCGGCCGCGCCCGCCGGGGCGAGCACCGCGACGGCCTCGGCCGGGGTGGGCCGGGCCGTGGCGTCCTTGGCCAGGCAGGCCAGGACCAGTTCGCGGAGCCCGGCGGGCAGCCCGGCACCGATCTCGGGGTCCTCGTGGACCACCTTGTAGAGGAGCGTGGCGGAGTTGTCCCCGGTGAAGGGGGGCACCCCGGTGGCGGCGAAGGCGAGGACGGCGCCGAGGGAGAACACGTCGGCGGCGGCGGTGACCCCGCGACCCAGGATCTGCTCGGGGGCCATGTAGCCGGGCGAGCCCACCGAGACGCCGGTGGAGGTCAGGGAGGCGGTGCCGTCGGCGGCCCGGACGATCCCGAAGTCGATCAGGAGGGGCCGGTCCAGGGAGAGCATCACGTTGGAGGGCTTCACGTCGCGGTGGACGAGCCCCAGGCCGTGCACCGCGGTCAGGGCCTCGGCCAGGCCGGCGCCGACGGCCCGGACCCCGGACTCCGGCAGCGGGCCGTGGGCCGCGATCGCCCGGTCCAGGGAGGGTCCCGCCACGTATCCGGTGGCCACCCAGGGCACCGGGGCATCCGGGTCGGCGTCGAGCACGGGAGCGGTCCACGAGCCGCCCACCCGGCGAGCGGCGGCGACCTCGCGCCGGAACCGGGCCCGGAAGTCCTCGTCCAGGGCGAAGTGGGGGTGGACCACCTTCACGGCGACCGTCCGGCCGCCCTCGCTGCGGCCGAGGTAGACCGCGCCCATGCCCCCGGCGCCGAGCCGCCCCAGCAGCCGGTAGGCCCCGACGGTCCGTGGATCCCCCGCTTCCAGCGGCTGCATGGCGCCCCCTCCTGACGTGCCGGCTCAGCCCTGACCGGGGCGGTACCCGGGTCCGTCCGGCGGGCCGTGACCGGTCGAAGAGACCCTAGCCCCGCGGGCGGCCGCCACCGGGGTGATCGGCCGGATCCGGTGCGCGGGGAGCACGCCGGGGCGGGCCGGGGGGCGGGGGCCCCACCCGTGGCGGAGAACCGATCCTTTCCGGCCGGAAGGCGCACGGTAAGCGGAAAGGGGCACGTCGGAATGGAGGTCGGAATTCACCGGGAATTCCCCTCCCGTCCGTGCGCCGGGCGCACGGGGAGTACGCGCCGAACGCGTACGGAGTGCGCTAGCGCATTCGCCCGAGGAGCCGCACGTCGACATCCGCGGGGAAACCCGTGGTGGGGCCGGTGCGGCGGGCGAATTCCCGTACTCCGGCGAGCTGTTCCGGGCCGAAGCGGAAGTCGAGGGTGCGGAAGTAGCGCTCCAGGAGATCCGCGTCGAAGGACTCCCAGCGGGCGGCCTGCTCGGCCACCTTGGCGACCTCTTCGAGGGAGAGGTCGCGGGAGGCGAGGAAGGCTTCGTGGGCCTTCTCCACGAGCAGCGGCTCGCGCTCCAGGTAGTCCTTGCGGGCGGCCCAGACGGCGAAGACGAAGGGCAGCCCCGTCCACTCCTTCCACATGAGGCCGAGGTCGTGGACCTCCAGTCCCAGCCGGGGCGCGTCGTGCAGGGAGGCCCGCAGGGCGGCGTCCCCGATGAGGACGGCGGCGTCGGCCTCCTGCATCATCAGCCCCAGGTCGGGCGGGCAGGTGTAGTAGTCGGGGCTGACCCCGTACCGCTCGGAGAGCAGCAGCTGGGCCAGCCGTACCGAGGTCCGCGAGGTGGAGCCCAGGGCGACGCGGGCCCGGTCCAGGGAGGCCAGCGGCACCTGGGAGACGATCACGCAGGACATCACCGGGCCGTCGCAGCCCACGGCGAGGTCGGGGAAGGCCACCAGCTCGTCGGCGTGACGCAGGAACTCCACGAGGGTGATGGGCCCCATGTCCAGCTCACCGGCGACGAGGCGCTCGCTCAGCTTTTCGGGGGTGTCCTTCGTCAGTTCGAGGTCGAGGAGCGTGCCGGTGCGCGCCAGGCCCCAGTAGAGCGGCAGGCAGTTCAGGAACTGGATGTGGCCGACCCGGGGCCGGCTGCGATTGGCGTCCACATCGCGAGACTAGCCGGAGGTCCGGCGTCAGCCCCGCCGAGGGTCTCAAACGTCCGGGTGACGTGATCTTTCCCTCTGGTCTCCCGCGCACAGTGCGTGCTAGGCTCGACGCAAGTTGCAGTTTGGTTTCCCTTGCAGTACAGAGCCTGCGGAGCATGTGACCCCGCAGGCTTTTGTAGTTTTCAGACTTCTTAGCAGGTTCTGGAGCAGGGCAACCCTTTGGCCCATAGGAGGGCTCATGGCTACCGGAACCGTGAAGTGGTTCAACGCTGAAAAGGGCTTCGGCTTCATCGCCCAGGACGGCGGCGGCCCGGATGTCTTCGTCCACTACTCCGCGATCAACGCCTCTGGTTTCCGCTCCCTTGAGGAGAACCAGCAGGTCAACTTCGACGTGACCCAGGGCCCGAAGGGTCCGCAGGCGGAGAACGTCACCCCCGCCTAAGTTGCTCTTCCGTCCCTCCGGGGACGGTTCGGCACCTCTGAGCGCAGTACCCAAGGAGCCCTGCCCCCCGCGCGAGCGGGGGGCAGGGCTCCTGCCTTTGTGGCGGGCCTCCGCCGGGCCGCGGGGGCGCGGCCGAGGGGCCGCCACCCGCGGTGTGCGGGTGGCGGCCCCTCGGTGCGTTCCGGGCCCGGTGCGGCCGGGGCTACGGCTTGACCGCCTCGCCGGCGGGGGCCGAGGTGGTGGGGGCGGGGGTGGTCGGGGTCGGTTCGGAGGCCGGGGCGGCCTTCACCACGAGGTCCAGGACCAGCTCCACGCCCTCGGGGGTGGTCAGCCGCAGCTTGTACGTGCCGGCCTGGGCGCCCGCGAAGACCTCGGGGAGCGCGATCCGACCGTCGGCGCCGGACGGGGCGAGGACGACCGTCCGCACCTCCTTGCCCCGGGCGTCCTTGAAGAAGGGGCCGGACTCGGCGGGGACCCACTGGCCCCGGTCGTCGCGGACGGCCATGGCGGCGGTGGCCACCGTACCGGCGACGGGCTTGCCCTTGGCGCGGGCCGAGAGCTCCACCGGGTGGTCGAAGGCGCCGCCGGCGACGGCCTCCAGCGGGTCCCCGCCGAGCCGGACCAGCTGGTCGGCCTTGGCCACGACGGGCTTCGGGGTGACGGTGCCGGCGAACTTCACGGTGAACTCGCGGGTGCCGTACAGGGTGGCCCGGAGGGTGAAGGAGCCCGGCTTCTCCCCGGCCTTCACCCCCGCCTTGAGCACGGGGGCGGTGGCGGTGCCGGTGCCGTCGGTGCGGACCACGGCGTGGGTCTTCCCGCTGCCCTCGAAGACCGTGCCGGAGTCGTCGCCCTCGATCTCGAAGACGATGACCTCGCGGACGGCGGGCTTGCCGTTGCCGAGCTTCGCCTTGACCTGGGCGGGGGTGGTGAACCGGGACCCGGCCTGGGTGACCAGGGTGCCCTCGCCCAGCCGCTCCAGCCCGGACACCGTCGCGGGCGGGGTCGGGACGACCACCGGCGGCGTGACGGGGGGCGTGGGCCGGGTCGGCGGGGTGGGCCGGACCGGCGGGGTGGTGACCGGGGGCCGCGGCGGCGGGACCACCACGGGCGGCGGGGTCGGGGTGATCACCGGCGGCGGGACCGTGACGGGCGGGTTGGGCACCGTGGTGCCGCCGCCCTGCTGGTACCGGCGCATCCAGCCGAGCACGGTGTTCACGTACTCGCGGGAGTTGTTGTAGCTGAGGACGGCCCGGTCGAGGGCGGCGGCCTGGCTGAGGTCGCGGTCGCCCGCGCACAGGTAGAGCCCGGCGCCGAGGGCGGCGTCGTAGATGTTGTTGGGATTGCGGTCGCCGTCGCCGTTGCCGTCGGCACCCCACTGCGCCCAGGTGGAGGGGATGAACTGCATCGGGCCGACGGCCCGGTCGAACTGGGCGTCGCCGTCCCAGCGGCCCTGCTCGGTGTCGAGGATCCGGGCGAACTGCACGCCGTCGAGGCGGGGGCCGCGGATGACCTTCTCGGTGGTGCCGTCGGGCTTGAGGCCGTAGCCGGAGGCGTGCACGGATTCCACGCGGCCGATGCCCGCGAGGAGCTGCCAGGGCAGCTTGCAGCCGGGCAGGGCGGCGGCGACGGAGTTGGCGGCGCGCTGGTAGGCGTCGAGGGCCGTGGCCGGGATCTCGCCGGAGCCGGCGGGCGCGGGGGTGTTCTGGTCCACCGGGGGGTCGGCGACGAGGTCCGGCAGATCCAGTCGGGCGTTGCCGCGGTCCTGGGCCTGGGGGCTGTCACCGGTGGGCTCGGACTCGCCGGCACCGGCCACGGGCGCGCTGCCGCCGACCACGGCGGCCGTGGTCAGGCTCGCCGCGAGCGCGGCGGTGCACAGCACCTTGCGCGAGGTGCTGACGAGATGACGGTGAAGAGGCTTCACAGTGCGGCGTTCCCCCCAAGACGGACCAGGCCGGTCGAGCCGTGAATATCCACTGTCTATCAGGTAATCGAGGGAGACTCGCCGTCCCCCCCGGTTATATGACGGCCCTTTCGCATACGGGGTTCTCTCCTCCGGGCACAAGCCACCCGTCGGACAGTCGAAATGAGCCGATCGGTCCCGTATTGACCCCGTCCCGTGCGGGAGTTCCCGTGGACGGTCCGCACGGAACGTCCGCACGGAACGTCCACGGAAGTCCGCACAAGCCCGCCGACGGCGGGCCGGGGGTCAGAACACCCGCACCGCGTCCGAGTCGTCCCAGTCCATCTCGGTACGGGCGGGACCGAGTCCCCCGCGACCCGTGCCGGGGAGGACCGTCAGCCGGCTCCACGCCTCCGGGGTCATCAGGTCGGAGCGGCCGTCCCCGGTGACATCGCCGGTGGCGATGACGGGGGCGTCGGCGGGCCAGGTACCGGACAGCTTCTTGCGGGCGGCGAACCCTCCCTCGCCGTTGCCCGGGTACAGCCACAGGGCGCGCGCACCGTCCCGGGCGAGGAGGTCGGCGCGGCCGTCCCCGTCGAAGTCCCCGGGGGTGACGAGCCGGTTCACGGTGTTCCAGCCGGCACCCACGCGGACCCGGGTGCCGAAGGCGCCCTTGCCGTCGCCGGGGTAGGTCCACAGCACTCCGACGGTGTCCCGGGCCAGCAGGTCCGCGCGGCCGTCCCCGGTGAGGTCCCCGGCGGCGGCGATCTCGCGCATGGTGTTCCAACCGGCGCCCACCCGGCTCCGGGTGCCGAAGGCGCCCTTGCCGTCGCCCGGGTAGAACCACAGGACCCCGGCGGTGTCCCGGGCGAACAGGTCCTCGCGGCCGTCCGTGCCGTAGTCCCCGTGCCGGACGAGCTGGGTCATCGTGTTCCAGCCGCCGCCGACGAGGCTGCCGCGGGCGGTGCCGCGGGCGTCGGTGCCGCCGTCCAGGAACCACAGGCGGCCGTCGGCGGCCCGCTCCAGGAGGTCGGGGCGCCGGTCGCCGTCCAGGTCCCCGAACCGACCGGCCGCGGGCAGGTCCGCGGGCCGCCGGAAGGCGGGCTCCCGGTACCAACGCAGGTACGGCAGCCCGGTGGCGATCTCGAACTCCGTGCTCGCGAGCCGGACCGAGCTGACGGCGTTGTCCAGCCGTCCCTCGTACTCGGGCCCGTTCAGCCACATCGAGGCGCCCGGTTCGATCCAGGCGCAGTACACGGCGCAGTCGTAGCCGGGCCGGGTGTGCAGCATCCCGTACAGGCGGGTCTTGTTGACCAGCGACGACGCCTTGTCGTCGAAGGCCCCCAGGCTCGCGGCGCTCGCGGAGAGCACCTTCATCTCGCCCTGGAAGTCCGGGTACCGAAACAGGCAGAGCCGGTTCGCCGGGCAGCGGTCACGGCCGTCGGCGGCGGCCGCCTGCGGGGCCGTGGTGAGCAGCCCCGCGAGCGCGGCGGTGACGGCGGCGACCGTGCCGACGGCACGGCGAAGGATGGACGGACGCACGGATTCCCCCCGTGGAAACGCGTGAAGAATGAAGGAACGAGGGCCGGAACGGGCCCTCGTGGTGGCGAGATCATAGCGATGGCGCGTTCCGGTGCTCCGGGCGGGCCGGAGGAGGGGGTACACGGATGATCGAGTCGGTGACGGCGGCGGTGGCCCGGGGACTGAGCACCGCTGGCGGACGGCCCGTGCGGCTGACCGCGGTGGTCGCGAAACGGGACGGCTCCACCATCCCCATCGACGTGGAGGTCGCCGGGGAGCGCCTGCGGGCCTTCGCCGCGGACACCGACGACCCGGCCGTGCTGGCCTGGTGGATCGCGGACCGGGTCATCGACATCGTGCAGGAGGACCTGTACCACGGGGAGCCCTTCCCGCCCTGTCCGGGCCACGCGCACCCGGCCGTCGTGGAGGTCTGCGAGGACCGGGCCTACCTGTGCTGCCCGTTGAACCGGGCGGAACCGCTGCTGTACCTGCACGGCGGCCGGGAGGCGGACGAGGTCCCGCAGGCCCGGGAGGCGTGGCCGGGCGGACGGTGACCGGCCGGCCACGCCTCCCGGCCCCGGTTCGGCGCGGCACCCCTCAGGGGGCGTACAGCTCCTCGATCTCGGCGGCGTAGCGGGCGGCCACCGCGGCCCGGCGGAGCTTCAGGGTGGGGGTCAGCAGCCCGTCGGCCACCGTGAACTCCCCCGGCAGAATCCGGAAGGCCCGGATCCGCGCGGGCCGGGACAACCCCTCGTTGGCCCGCGCCACGGCCTCCTCGACCAGGGCGCGCACCGCGGGATGCTCCTCCGGCGCCGCCCCCGCGTCCACCGACTCCCGGGCCGCCCAGGCCGCCACCTCCTCCCGGTCCAGGGTGATCAGCGCCACCGGGTGCGGGCGGCGGTCGCCGATCAGCACGGCGCGGGAGACGTACCGGCTGCGCTGGAGGGCGAACTCCGCCTCCGCGGGAGCCAGGTTCTTCCCCGCCGAGGTGATGACCAGCTCCTTCCGGCGACCCGTGATGTGCAGGAAGCCGTCCTCGTCGAGACGTCCCAGATCGCCGGTGTGCAGCCAGCCCGCCGCGTCCAGCACCTCACCGCCGCCCGCCGGGTCGCCGTGGTAGCCGGGGAAGACCATGGGCCCCCGGGCCAACACCTCCCCGTCCGCCGCGATCCGGACCTCGCAGCCGGCCACCGGACGCCCCACCGAACCCGGACGGACCGCACCCGGATGGTTCAGGGAGATCACCCCGGCAGACTCGGTCATCCCGTACCCCTCGAACACCGCGATCCCACAGGCCCGCAGGAAGTCCAGGGTCTCCGGATCGATGGGGGCACCGCCCGTGAGCGCCCACCGCAGCCGGCCCCCGAACGAGGCCCGCACCGGCCCGTACAGGACCTCCTCCGCCGCCCGGTGCGCCTCCGCCGACTCCGCGGGCAGCCTCCCCTCCGCGGCCAGCAACCCCAGCCGGACCGCCTCCCGGAAGCGCTCCGCCCCGCCCTCCTCGGACTCGGCGAGCGACCGGACCACCGCGTGCACCTTCTCGAACAGCCGCGGCACGGACGGCAGGTGCGTGGGCCGCGCCTCCGCCAACTCGCCCAGCACCTCCTCGATCCGACCGCCGAAGTAGCACAGCTCCCCGCCCTCAAGCAGGGTGGTGAACTGGATCAGCTGGGCCAACAGGTGCGCCAACGGCAGGTACAGGTACGTGGAATCCCCCGGCCCGCCCCGGACCAACGGCAGCGTGGCGTCCTGCACCGCGCCCAGGTTCCCGTGGGTCAGCCGACATCCCTTCGGCGGACCGGTGGTCCCCGAGGTGTACACGATCGCCGCCCCGTCCCCCGGGACCACCGCGGCGGCCCGGGCGGCCAGCGCCCCCGCCAGGTGCCGGTGCCCGTCCGGCCCGGCCCCCGCGTCCAACGGCAGCACCTCTCGCAGGGCGGGCAACCGGCCGCGGAGCGCCGCCACCCGCCCCTCCTGCGCCCCGTCCTCGCACAACACGGCCACCGCCCCGGAATCCCCCAGCACCCAGGCCAGCTCCTCCTCCCCGGCCGTCGGATACACCGGGACGAGCACCGCCCCGCAGGCCAGGATCCCGAAGTGCGCGTACGTCCACTCCGGGCAGGTCTCCGCCAGCACCGCGACCCGGTCCCCGGCCGCCACCCCGCGCGCCAGCAGCGCCCGGCCCACCGCCGACGCCGCCTCCCGCAGCTCCTCGTAGTCGCGGGTCTCCCAGAGCGGGTCCGCGCCCGCCGCCGGGGTCCGGGGCCGGAAGCGCAGGGCCGGCTCCGGGCCGTACCGCTCCGCCGCCCAGTCCGTGAACACCGCCAGGGTCCTCGGCCGTGCCTCGCCCATCTCCGCCTCCCGGTGCCGGTGGGCGGGCCGGTTCCGGCCCGCACACCGACGCTAAGGAGCCGGATCCCCGCCCCGGCATGACCGGAAGCGTCAGCCCCGCTGACCACAGCGCTCAGGGCGGCTACCGTCGGCGCCATGGGGAGGCGGACGATCACCGTGCACCAGGTGCGGGCCCTGCTCGCGGGCGTGCGCCGGGCCGGCCTCGACCCGGTGCCCCTGCTCCAGGCGGCGCAGATCCCGGCCTCCCTCCTCGGGGACGACCGGGCCCGGGTCACCGAGGCCCAGTTCGCCCGGCTGTTCCGGGCCCTCTACCGGACCACCCGCGACGAGTTCCTGGGCCTGGGCACCGTCCCCAGCCGGCCCGGCACCTTCGCGATGATGTGCTACGCCGCCCTGCCCTGCCCCGACCTGGGCGCGGCCGTCGAGCGGGGCGCCGCCTTCTACGGGCTGTTCCCCGGTGGACCCGATCTGGGGCTGGAACGGTCCGGGGCGGAGGCCCGGTTCACCGTGCGCAGCGCGCCCGCCGGGGACGAGGAACGCTTCCTGACCGAGTGCCTGCTCGCGATCTGGCACCGGTTGAGCAGCTGGTTGATCGGGCGCCGGATCCCGCTGGTCCGGGCCGAGTTCGCCTATCCGGCGCCCCCGCACCGGGAGGAGTACGCGGTGCTCTTCGACTGCCCGGTGCGGTTCGGGGCGGAGCGGACGGGGGCGGTGTTCGAGGCCCGGTGGCTGTCGGCCCCGCTGGTCCGGGACGAGGCCGGGCTGGACGAGATGTTGGGCCGGGCCCCCTTCGACCTGCTGACCCGGCCGGAGTACGGCACCACCGTCGCCGAGCAGGTGCGGCGGGCGCTGTCCCGCGGACTCCGCGTCTCGCCGCGGCTTCCGGAGCTCGGCGAGGTCGCGGCGCGGCTGGCCGTGAGCCCGGCGACGCTGCGGCGGCGGCTCCAGCGGGAGGGCACCTCCTTCCAGCAGCTCAAGGACCAGGTGCGGCGGGACGCGGCCATCGCGGGGCTGGTGGAGGGCGGCGAGGCGATCGGGGAGCTGGCCGAGCGGCTGGGGTTCTCCGAGGACACCGCCTTCCACCGGGCCTTCCGGCGGTGGACGGGGACGACGCCGGCGGCCTACCGCGTGCGCGGTCCGGGCGGGTGAGGGGCGCGCCCGCACCCGGACGCCGGGGCCGCGCCCGGCCCCGCCCGGCGGCATCCCGGTCAACGAACCTGAGCCGTACGGTCAGGCACCCGGTGCGGCACCGGTCACTACCTTGGCCGGAAACCCCCACCGGACCCTTGGGAGAGCCGCCCATGCGTATCCGTACCCGCGTCCGTACCCGCGTCCGTCCTCGTCTCCGCCACCTCGTTCCCGTCGTCGCCGCCCTCCTGCTGGGTGCCGCGCCGCCCGCCACGGCGGCGACGCCCGCCCCGGGCCCCGGCGCTCTCGCCCCCGGCGATCTCGTCCACGTGGAGCCCTCCGCCTTCCACCCGCTGCCGGGCCAGTGGACGAACACCCGGGCCTGGAAGGTGCGGTACCGCTCGACGGCCGCCGACGGTCGGCCGAACCTCGTCTCCGGCACGGTGATCGTCCCGCGGGACGGCCGGACCGGGCCCCGCCCGCTGGTCACGTACGCCGTGGGCACGGTCGGCCTCGGCGACTCCTGCGCGCCGAGCGCGAACCTGCCCTACGGGACCGCGATGGAGGCCAACCTCATCCAGCAACTGACCCTGCGGGGCTGGGCGGTGGCCGTGACCGACTACGAGGGGTTGGGCATGCCCGGCACCCACACGTACACGGTCGGCCCGTCCGCCGGGCACGCCATGCTGGACATCGCGCGGGCCGCGATCCGGCTGCCGGAGGCGGGGCTCGGCGCGGACACCCCGGTCGGGGTGATGGGCTACTCGCAGGGCGGGCAGGCCGCCGGCTGGGCGGCCCAGCTGTCCGGCTCGTACGCCCCCGAGCTGAACGTGAAGGGCACGGCCGCCGGCGGCATCCCCGCCGACCTCATGGAGGTGGCCGACTTCAACGACGGTTCGTACGGCTCGGGCCTCATCTTCATGGCGGCCGCCGGGCAGGACGCCGCCTTCCCCGAGCTGGACCTGGACTCCTACCTGAACCCGGCCGGGAAGGCCCTCGTCGGCTTCTTCGAGGAGAACTGCGTGATCGTGGACGCGGTGGCCGGCTCCTTCAGGAAGATCTCGGACCTCACCACCTCGAACCCGCTGGACCGCCCCGACTGGCAGGACCGGCTGGGCCGCTCCCGGCTCGGCGGGACGGCGCCCGCCGCGCCGGTGTACCAGTACCACGCCCTCGGCGACGAGCTGATCCCGTACGGCGTGGGGCGGCGGCTCCGCGCGGACTGGTGCGGGCTCGGGGCCCGGGTCCAGTGGAAGACGATCCTGGTCGGGGAGCACGTCTCCGGGGTGATCACGGAGACCGCCTCCGCCGCCTCCTGGCTCGCGGACCGCTTCGCGGGTCGCCCCGAACGCGGCGACTGCTGAGCCGGCCGGCCCCCGAAGAGGGCCGGCGCCCCCCTCCCGCCCGGCCCGGGTCTCATTCCCCGGCCGGGCAGGACCGGGTGCCGTGCGGCAGCCGGCCGTCGACGAGGAAGGCGTCCACGTAACCCCGCACGCAGGGCGAGGCCAGGTAGGCGCCGTGCCCGTCGCCCTTGTAGTCGAGGACGACGGCCGAACCCAGCCGGGCCGCGGTCTCCTCGGTCCAGCGGTACGGGGTGGCCGGGTCGCCGCGGGTGCCGACCAACAGCATCCGGGGGGCGCCCGGGTGGTCGATGGACCGGATGAAGCCGGTCCCGGCGGGGCGGCCGTAGCAGGCCAGTACCGTCATCAGCTGGCGCGGGCCGAAGATCCGGGAGGCGGCCGTGAACTCGGCCACCAGGTCCTCGATCTCCCGCTCCACGGCCTCGGGGTCCTTGCCCTCGGCCGACCGGTCCGGATCGTCGGCGCAGTTGACCGCGGTGAGAGCGGCGGCCTCGTTGTCGGCGGGCACGAGCACCGGTTCGCCGGAGTCGTCGGCGCCGGGGTCCTCGTCCTCGGGCGGACCCACCGGACCGCCCAGCTCCAGCAGCCCGGAGGGGTCCCCGTCCTGCTCGGCCAGGGCCAGCCCGCGGGCCAGGGCCGGCCACGCCTCCCGGCTGTACAGGGCCTGGGAGACGGCGCTCACGACGTCCTGCCCGGTGAACGGGGTCCCGTCGAAGCCCGTCAGCGGCTCGGTGTCGAGGCGCGTGACCAGCTCGGCGGCCCGCTCCTTCGCGGTGCGGGTGTTGGTCCCGTACACGCAGCCCCGCTGGTGGGCGCACCAGGTGAGGAAGTTGTCGAAGGCCCGCTGCTGGCCCTGCGCGGAGACCAGGGCCTGCTCGGTCAGGGACTCGGTGAGGGTGTCCACCCCGTCCAGGACCATCCGGCCGGTGCGGCGGGGGAACTGCGCGGCGTACACGGCCCCCAGCCGGGTCCCGTAGGAGAAGCCCAGGTAGTCCAGGGTGCGGCGGCCGAGGGCCTGGCGGAGCACGTCGAGGTCGCGGGCCACGTGCACGGTCCCCACGTACGGCAGGACGGGCCCGGACGCGCGGGCGCAGCGGCGGGCCACCTCGCGGAGGGCGGCCAGCTGGCCCGCGGCGTCCCGGGCCGGGGCAGGTTCCAGGGAACCGCCGCAGGTCACGGGGGTGCTGCGGCCGACGCCGCGGGGGTCGAAGGTGACCAGGTCGCGGGTCTTGTTCAGGTCGGCGAACCGTTTCGAGAGGGCGCCCAGGATCTCCACCCCCGGCCCGCCGGGCCCGCCGAAGTTGAGGACCACGGAGCCGCCGGCCCCGCCGGGCCCGGTCGCCGGCATCCGGGCCACGGCGACGGTGGTGGTGCCCTTGGCCGGGTCGGCGTAGTCGAGCGGGACGGTCAGGTCCGCGCAGCGCATCGCGGCGGGGACCGCGCCCTCGCAGGGGGCCCAGTCGAGCCGTTGCCCGTAGAAGCGGCTCAGGTCGGGCCCGGTCCCGGAGGCGGTGCTCCTCGGCACGGGCGTGCCGGTCGCGGGAGGGGTGGTCGCGGGGGTGGTCCCGTCGGGGCCCGGGGTGGTGGAACCGCTCGGGTCCGGGGCGGCGGCGGGGCCGGAGGCCGCGAGGGCCGGGCCCGGGGCGGCGACCAGCGGGACCACGGCCAGCAGGCCCGCGCAGACGGCCGCGGTACGGGAACGGACTCGGTGCACGGCACCCTCCTCGGGACGCCCCCGGACCACGATAAGGTCCCCGGCCCCGACCCGCCCCCGGACCGGGGAGCGGGGAACGGGGCCGGGGAGCGGGATCGGGAGCCGGGTCGGGGCCGGGCCGGGGCCGGGGAGCCGCCCCCGCCTCCGCCCTCGGTCCCTCAGGGGGTGGAGCGCCGGTAGAGCGCCTCGATCTCGTCCTCGAAGTCGCGGGCGATCGCGGAGCGGCGGAGCTTCAACGAGGGGGTGAGGTGGCCGCGCTCCTCGGTGAAGTCCCCCGGCAGCACCCCGAAGCGGCGGATGGACTCGGGGCGGGAGACCAGCTTGTTGGCCTCGTCCACGGCCCTTTGGAGCTCGGCGCGCAGCTCCTCGTCCCGGATCAGTTCGGCGGTGCGCAGGTGCTCCTTGCGGCGCATCCGGCGCCAGTGGGCGAGGCCGTCCGGCTCCAGGGTGATGAGGGCGGTGACGTAGGGCCGGTTGTCGCCGATGACGATGCACTGCCCGACCAGGGGGTGGGCGCGCAGCCAGTCCTCCAGGGGGGCGGGGGCCACGTTCTTGCCGCCGGAGGTGATGAGGATGTCCTTCTTGCGGCCGGTGATGGTGAGGTACCCCTCGGGGTCGAGTTCCCCGATGTCGCCGGTGGGCAGCCAGTGCTCCCGGTCGGTGGCGGGGACGACCTCGGCGCGGGCGGAGTCCCAGTAGCCGCTGAAGACGTGGCCGCCGCGCAGCAGCACCTCCCCGTCGGGGGCGATGCGGACGCCGGTGCCGGGCAGCGGCCAGCCGACGGTGCCCAGCCGGGGCCGCAGCGGTGGGGTGACGGTGCTGGCGCCGGTGGTCTCGGTGAGGCCGTAGCCCTCGAAGATCTCGATGCCGGCGCCGGCGTAGAAGGCGGCGAGGCGTTGTCCGAGGGGGGAGCCGCCGCTGATGACGTAGCGGACCCGGCCGCCGAGGGCGGTGCGGATGCGCCGGTAGACCAGGGGGTCGTAGAGGGCGCGGGCGGCCCGCAGGAGGGGTCCGGGGCCGGGGCCCCGACCGTGTTCGGCGGCCTCGACGGCGAGCCCGTAGCGCTGGGCGATGCGGGCGGCCCGGTCGAAGGAGGAGGCGCGGCCCATGGTCTCGGCGGTGGCGCGGCCGGTGTTGAAGACCTTCTCCAGCACGTACGGGATGGCCAGGAGGAAGGTGGGCCGGAAGCCGGCGAGGTCCTTGAGGAGGTCCTCGGAGGCGATGGACTCGGTGTGGCCGAGGCGGACCCGGGCGCGCAGGCAGCCGACGGCGACCATGCGTCCGAAGACGTGGGAGAGCGGCAGGAAGAGCAGGGTGGCGGCGGGCTCCTTGCTGAGGCTCTTGAAGACGGGGTGGAGCAGTTCGATGGCGTTGTCCACCTCGGCGAAGAAGTTGCCGTGGGTGAGCACGCAGCCCTTGGGGCGGCCGGTGGTGCCGGAGGTGTAGATGACGGTGGCCACGGAGCCGGGGGTGGTCAGCCCGCGGCGGGCGTGCGCCTCGGCGTCGGTGATCCGCTCGCCGGCGCGCTTCAGCCGGTCGAGGGCGCCGGTGTCGAACTCCCACAGGTGGTCCAGGGCGGGCAGGTGGGCGCGTTCCCCGCTGATGAGCCGGGCCTGGGCGGTGTCCTCGACGGCGCAGGCCACGGCCCCGGAGTCCTGGATGATCCAGCGGGCCTGGAGGGCGGAGGAGGTGGGGTAGATCGGCACGGTGATCAGCCCGGCGGCCCAGGCCGCGAAGTCGATGAGGGTCCACTCGTAGCTGGTGCGGGCCATGACGGCCAGCCGGTCCCCCCACTGGAGGCCCTCGGCGATCAGCCCCTTGGCCACGGCCAGCACCTCGGCGGCGAAGGCGGTGGCGCTCAGGTCGGTCCAGGCGCTGCCGGGGCCCCCGCCGGGCGTCTTCCGGGACACGACGATCTCGGCGGGGGCCTCGGCGGCGTTGGTGAACGGGGTGTCGCCGAGCCCGCCGCGCGGCGGGGACGCGGCCAGCGCCGGTACGGACACCTCGCGCACGACTCCGTCGACCAGCCGCTTGGCGGGTTCGACGAGCCGGGGCGGGGCGGCGGGGTCGGTGCGGTCGTGCGGCACGGGCGTCTCCTCACCTCAGCAGCGAGTTACCGCCGGTAATTTACCCATCGGTAACCGACCTGACCACCCCCCGCACCGAACCCGCACACCCCACCCACGCGGACCCCACCCCGGAGCCACCCCCTCCGCACCACCGGAGCCGGCCCGGCCCGCACCCCGCGCCGGAACGCGCCGCGGCCCCCGTCGGCGGCAGCACCTGCTCGAACGCGCCCTCGGCCTGCTGCACGACGCCTACCAGCGGCACCAGGCCGAGGCGGAGGCCGGCGACACC